>JBIOIE010000001.1:0-29108 GCA_044449605.1 Candidatus Limnocylindrales bacterium
CCTGCTGGCGCCCGGCGCGGACATCCCGGACCTGCGTGCCGCCGGGGAGGTGGACCTGGTCCCCCCCGAGGCGCCCTGGAGGGTCGCCCATCTCGGCCCGGGCGAGCTGAGCGTGCAATGCGCAGCCGGTCGGCTCGGGATGTTCCGGCGGCTGCGCTGCGGTGGTCCACGGGGACGGCCGTGGCTCGAAGTCCAGGCGAGCGTGACCAACCGCGGCGACGAGACGTTCAGGGCGGACCTGACCCTCGAGTGGGGCATCTGCCTCAGCGGCGGCGGCGGCAACCCGGCCGCCTGGTACGAGGTCCTCGGCACCGCCGGCGGCGCGTTGGCGCGCAGCCCGCACGACGGCGAGGGCGACCACCCGGCGCTGGCGCGGCTGGCCTTCGGCAACGACCACGAAGGCGTGCGCGTGGACGTCGTCGCCTCGCCGCCCGCGCGAGCGACCTGGTTCCCGATCGAGACCGTGGCCAACTCCGAGGCCGGCTTCGAGCGCGTCTACCAGGGCAGCGCCCTGCTCTTCCGCTGGCCGGTCGCCCTGGCGCCCGGGGGCTCGGCCCGGGTGCGGCTCCGCCTCGCCGTCAGCGAGGCGCGGGACCGGACCGCCGAGGAGGCGGCGGCCGCGTGATCCCCGGCCAGCTGGCCATCCACGGCCACTTCTACCAGCCCGCCCGCGAGGACCCCTTCAGCGGCGCGGTGCCGCCCGACCCGACGGCCGCCCCCCACCCGGACTGGAACGGCCGCATCGCGGCCGAGTGCTACGGGCCGAACGCCGCCGCCGGCAATTTCGGCCGCATCAGCTTCGACCTGGGGCCCACGCTGGCCACCTGGCTGCGCCGCGAACGGCCCGAGACGCACGACGCGATCGTGGCCCAGGCAGCCCACGGCAACGTCCTGGCCCAGGCCTTCCACCACACGATCCTGCCGCTGGCCACCCCGCGCGATCGGCGGACGGAGATCCGCTGGGGCCTGCGCGATGCCGAGCTGCGCTTCGGCCGGCGTCCGACCGGCCTCTGGCTGCCCGAGACGGCGGTGGATCTGCTGACCCTGCGCATCGCCGCCGAGGAGGGCGTGACCTGGACGATCCTGGCCCCCTGGCAGGCGGCCGCCACGAAGATCGAGACGCGTCGGCCGTACCGGGTCGAGGTCGGGGGTGGGCGCCACATCGTCGTCCTCTTCTACGACGGCTCCCTCTCGGCCGCTGTCAGCTTCGAGGCCGCCGCCACCAGCGATGCCCGGGAGTTCGCCGCCGGCTGGGTCGGCCCGCGGCTGGCCGCGCCCGTCGCCGAGGGCCTCAAGCCCCTCGTCCTGGTCGCCACCGACGGGGAGCTGTACGGCCACCACCTGCCCTTCCGCGAACTGTTCCTCGAGGCCCTGACTGAAGCGCCGGCCGCCGAGCGCGGCTTCGCCTTCGCCCGGCCCGGCCGACTGCCCGGCGGCGCGTCCGTCCGGGCCCTGCCCGCGATGGCCATCCGCGACCAGACGAGCTGGTCGTGCCACCACGGCGTCCTGCGCTGGAGCGGCGCCTGCGCGGACGCCCGCGATGGCCGCTGGAAGCAGCCGCTGAGAGCCGCCTTCGACCGCCTGGCCGCGGCCGTCGACGCCGTCTCTGAACGGGAGACGGCGTCGCTCGGCATCGACGCCTGGGCCGCTCGCGACGCCTGGGTGGACGTCGCCGGCGAGCACGCCGGCGCGACGGAGGTGCTGACCCGCATCATCACCGACGCGCGGGGCCCCGCGGCCGCGGTCGCGGCGACCGATCCTGCGGCGGCCAGGCGGCTGGAGACCGTCATGCAGGCGCAGCGCTCCCGCCTGGCCATGTTCGCCTCGGACGGCTGGTTCTGGGAGGACCCGGCCGGGGTCGAGACGGCCCAGGCGCTCCGTCTCGCGGCTCATGCCGCCCGCACCATCGACGGACTGGCCTGTACGCGCCTCGAGGCCGCCCTCGTCGCCGACCTCGGGCCGGTCCGCTCGCCGGCCACCGGTCAGGATGGCCCGGCGCTCTACACGGCTGCCCTCGAGGCGGTCGGTCAGCAGCCGATCGGGCTGGCCTCGCCGGCCGGGACCGGGGGCCGCGCCTAGGCCAGACCGATCAGCCGTCGCCGCCGCAGGGCGAGGCGATAGTCGAGGCCCTCGTAGAGCGCCAGCGCCGGGTCGTTGGCCGGATCCACGGCGAGCCAGACGAGCGACGCGCCGAGGGCCAGCCCCGCCCGGGTGACGATCGTGGTCAGGTAGCGGCCGATCCCCTGGCGCCGCCGGCCATCGACGACGCCCAGGCCGTGGATCACCCCCAGGCCGCCCTCCGTGAGCAGGCGCGCCGTGGCCACGGCCTCGCCGCCGACGCGCACGAGATAGGCGCGCACGAGGCCCGCCGCCAGGCCCCGGCGCAGGGCCGCCCGCCGGTCGTCCCGCTCGCTCGGCAGCACCCCGAAGATGGCCCGCTCCACGCTCTCGTACTCGTCCGCCCCGCGGGCCGTGACCGCCTCGAGCCGAAGCTCGAGGTCGAGATGCGGCACCGCTCTGGCGCGGCGTGTCCAGAGCAGCAGCTCGCCGCCCACCTCCGCCCAGCCCGCGCCGGCCAGAAGCAAGGCCAGATCGGGCGGCTCGGTGAGCCCCTCCAGGACGTCGACGACCGGAAGCTCGGCCAGCGCCCGGAGACGGGCGGCCACCCGCTCCGAGCGCTCCGGCCACTCGGCCATCGACCAGCGCACGCGGGTCACGTGGTTGAAGGCCGGACCCCGACCCCGCCAGGTCAGGAGCGTCGCTCCGAGCGCCGGGTCCTCGGCCCGGGTCGCGCCGGCCAGCTCGACGAGGCGGATCGCGCCCTCCTCGATGCCGGCCAGTTCGGCCGCGTCGGGCGCGGCCGGCACCTCGGCCGCGGCATCTCGGCGAGGGCGAGCGGTGACGGGGCGGACGATGCGCGGCGGCTCGCTCACGGGTAGAGGATGACCCGGCGGGCCCCATCGCCGCGGCGCATCGCGTCGAGGGCCGCCTCGAGGTCGTCGAGCCCGATGCGCTCGCTGATGAGCCGCTCGACCGGCAGACGGCCTTCGAGGTGCAGCCGGGCCAGGCGCGGGAAGGCGACGGCGGGGATGGACGAGCCGTAGTTCGAGCCCAGCAGCCGGCGGCCCTCCTCCACGAAGCGATAGACGTCGAGTCCGGCGCGCTGGCCTTGCGCGGTCATGCCGACAAGGGTCGTCGTGCCGCCCGGGCGGGTCAGGGCGATGGCCAGCTCGACCGTCGTGGGCAGGCCGATGCACTCGAACGCATGGTCCGCGCCGTCGCCGAGGCCCGCCCTCGCGAGCGCGTCTCGCGCCGCGGCCAACGAACCGGCGGGATCCGCCGGCAGGGCCGCGACCCCGAGCGTGGCGCCGAGCGACGCGGCGAGGGCCAGCTTCTCCGGCCGCGCGTCGAGGACGACGATCGGGGCGGCCTCCGCGAGCACGGCCCCCAGCAGCGCCGAGAGGCCGACCCCGCCCAGGCCGACGATGACGACCGACTCGCCGGCCCCGACCCGGGCGGTCTCGAGGACGGCTCCGACCCCCGTCGTCACGGCGCAGCCGATCAGCGCCGCGACCTCGAGGGGGGTGCGCGGATCGACGGGGATGGCAGCCTCGGCGGCGACGACCTGGGCCGAGCCGAAGGTGCCGATGCCGCTGTACGTGCCCAGCGCTGAGCCGTCGGCGCGGTGGACGCGCACAAGGTCCGGGCGCAAGCGGTGGCCGCTGCCGATCGGGTTCGAGCACTGCCAGTCCTGGCCCCGAGCGCAGGCCGGGCACGTTCCGCAGGGCGCCGTCCAGGCGAGGACGACGAGGGCACCCGGCCGGAGCCCCGGGAAGCGCTCGGCGACGCCCTCGCCGACGGCCTCCACGACGGCGGCACCCTCGTGGCCGAGGACCACGCCGGCCGGCCGGGCCCAGTCGCCGTCGACGACGTGGAGGTCCGAGTGACAGACGCCGCTGGCAGCCATGCGCACGGCAACCTCGCCGGGGCCCGGCGGGTCGAGGACGAGCGTCTCGATGCGCAGGGGCTGCCCCGGCCCCACGAAGACGGCGCCGCGCAGCTCGCGGCCCACGCCGCTAGCCCTCGAGGAGGATGCGCCGGAGCCAGCGCACCGGGGGCGTGCCGTGGGCGATGACCGACTCGAGGTAGGCGCGCAGGTCGAAGCCCGGCGGCGCCGACGGGACACGTAGGATGTCCGGCTCGCCGGCGGTCTCGGCGCTCGCCCCGGCGGCCACGGCCGCCCGCCGGCGAACTTCGTACTCGAGGTCCCACAGCTCGACCGAGCCGACGTAGTACGTGGCCAGCTGGGTCGAGCTGAGGCGGGCCCGCAGGTACTTGGCAGTCGCCTCCTGCTGCTCCTGGAAGGCGCCCTCGACCATCAGCCGGAGGGCGGCCTCTTCGCTCATCCCGTCGACGTGGATGCCGATGTCGAGGAGGGTGTTGACGACGCCGCGCAGCTCGTACTTCCAGTGGCTGAGCATGAGCGCCGGGTCGTCGGCCCGGTAGCCGGCATTCATCATCACCTGCTCGATGTAGACGGCCCAGCCTTCGGCGAAGACACCGCTCGAGAAGACGGCGCGGGCCAGCGACGACGAGGTGTTCGAGGCCGCCAGCTGGACGTAGTGGCCGGGCACGGCCTCGTGGATGCAGAGGAGGTCGAGCATGTGCCCGTTCTGCTCGCGCAGGTAGGACTCCAGGCGCTCGGGCGGCCAGGAGGGATCCGGCGGAGTGACCCAGAATTCGCTCAGGAGGCCCTTGTCGAGCGGACCGGGCGGGCTCAGGAAGGCGCCACCGTAGGGCCGCAGGAAGGGCGGCGTCCAGGTCACGGTGAGCGGGGCGTCGGGCAGGCTGATGACGCCCCGCTCGCGCACGAACGCCTCGATGTCGGCGACCTTCGAGCGGCAGAAGTCGAGCAACTCGTCGGCGGCGGGGTGGTCGCGGGCGATGACATCGAGGACGCCGCCCACGATCGCGTCGTCGCCGTCTGGCAATGGCTCGTCCGGCCGGGAAGTCGGCCACATCCGGCGCGCCAGGCGGACCATCTCGCCCCGGACGGCCTCGTAGTCGGCCTGAGCGCGGGCACGCAGCGCACTGGGCCCGTCGTCGCTCCCGAGGGTATGGCGCAGCTTCTCGGCGAACAGCTCGGCGCCGAGCCGGCCCTCGCCCTGGGCGTGGGGCAGGACGACGGTCTCGAGGTGGCGGGTGAACGCCTCGATGGCCGAGGAGGCCTCCAGGCTGGCCGTGCGCAGGCCGGCCAGGATGGCCATCGCCTCGCCACCCTCGTGCCGTTCGCCTTCCTCGATGCCCTCTGCGACGAGATCGTCGAGACCGGGCAGCTGGGCCAGGGCGGTCTCGACGTGGAGCCGTGAGACCGGCCGGCCCGGCAGGCCGACGAGTGAATCGGCGGCGGCCCGGAAGACCTCGCCGATGCGCTGGGCGCGCCAGGCGAAGGCCGTGCCCCGGTGCGACCAGGGCGCGTACTCGCGGGCCAGCAGCTCGTGCAGGCCGGAGCCCACGGTGGCCACGTAACCGAGTGCATCCCAGGCGTTCTCGCGCAGGACCTCGTCCTCGAAGGTCAAGCTGTCGAGGGCGTCGAGGACGATGCCGCGGTCGATCCGCTCGTCGGCCGAAAGCTCGCCCTCGGACAGCGCAGCGAGGGCAGCCCGATGGCGGGCGTAGAGGGCCAGGCGGGCCAGGCGGCCGGCCTCGCTCAGGTCCGGCCAGCGATCGTCGTAGGCATGGAAGCCGATGGCGGTCGCCCAGACCGGCAGGGCCGCGAAGAGGTCGTCGAGGAGGGCCTTGAAGGCCCGGTCGAACGCCGTGCGCGGGGCCGGGCGGGCGTCGGCGACCTGGGACTGGAAGGCCGGGAGGGCGGCGGTCATGCGATGCTCCGGCTTGCGTTCGATGGCAGCGCGGCCCATCGTAACCGTCGCGGGGCCATGTAGGATGGCGCCGTGAAACAGGTCGCCCGCCTCATCGTCAACGCCGTGGCGCTGTGGGTCACCGTCGCGATGGTGCCCCGCCTGGAGTGGGCCGACGAGAAGAATCTCGTCAACATCCTGATCCTGGCCCTCATCTTCGGGGTCATCAACACCTATCTGAAGCCGATCCTCAAGCTGCTCAGCCTGCCCCTTCGCCTGTTCACCTTCGGTCTCTTCGGCATCGTCCTCAACGCGGCCCTGTTCCTCCTCCTGGCCTGGGTGGGTGAACAGTTCGGGCTCGGCTTCAGCGTCGCCGGCTGGCCAGCCGGCGCCTTCTCGCTGGACGTCCTCGTGGCCGCGATCGAGGGGGCGATCGTCCTGAGCGTCGTCTCGACGCTCCTCGCCTTCGTCGTTCGCGACTGACCGTCCTACCGGCGTTGATCGCCGCGAGCTTGATCCCGTGAAGCGCTCGGTTGCGGCGCCCGCGATCATCGCCGCGCTCGGCGTGCTCGTGCTGCTGGCTGGGCCGGCTACCGCCGCCGGACCGCCCTTCCCGGCCCCTGTCAGCGGCCAGGTCATCTACGACGAGGCTGGCATCTTCAGCCCGGGGACGATCGAGGAGGCCAGCGGGATCATCGCCGGCATCGAGACGCGCACCGGCGCCCAGGTCGTCGTCTACACGCAGGTGAAGCCCGGCGTCTCCGACGCGGAGGCGGCCGCCGACGCCCAGGCGCTCGGCAACCAGTGGGGCGTCGGCCGGGCCGGCTTCGACGACGGCCTGGTCATCCTCTTCGACATGGAGGGCAACCTCGCTCACGGCGCGGTGCAGCTCCAGGCGGGCTCCGGCTACAAGGCCGCCTACCTCTCCGACGACGAGCGCCAGGCGATCTTCAGCGACACGATGCTGCCGCTGCTCGAGGAGGGCCGCATCGACGCGGCGCTCCTGGCGGGCCTCCAGGCCGTCGACGCCAACGCCACGCCCGAGCATGCCGCCGCCCTGGACCGGGCCCGAACCCTGAACGCCATCGTCGGTCTCGTCGTCGCGCCCGGCCTGCTCATCGTGCTCGTCGGCATCTTCGGCTGGCGCTGGTACCGGGTCGGCCGCGATCCGGTCTACCTCGACGACGCCTCGATCCACATGCCCGCCCCGCCGCCGGGCCTGACCCCGGCCGTGGCGGCCCTGCTCATGGACGACCGCTCCTCGACCCACACCTTCACGACGGCCCTGGTCGCTCTGGCCAGTGGCGGCGCCATCGCCTTCGACCCCGACAAGGGCCTGCTCAGCTCGAAGGTCTCGATCGTCCTCGGCGACGCCAGCGCGACCACCGCCCTCGGGGCGCCCGAAGACGGGTTGCTGCGCAGCCTGCGCCGCGAGGCGGTCGACGGCCGGATCGAGCATGACGACCTGCTCACGCTCAAGAGCGCGGTCGAAGCGTTCGACACGGCCCTGGAGCGAAGCGCGACGAGCGCCGGCTGGTTCCGCGAGCCGCCCAAGGCCGCCGTGACCCGCTGGGCAGTCATCGCTGTGCTCGAGCTCGGCGCGGGGTTCGTGGCCTTCTGGGCGGGCGGGTTCTTCACCATCAGCGGGCTGTTCCTGCTCGGCATCTCGTTCGCCGCTGCAGGCATCCTGACCCTGGTGCTGAGTCGCTTCATGTCGGCCCGGACGGTGGAAGGGGCCCGCCTCTACGCCTGGCTGTCGGCCTACCGACGCACGCTCCAGAAGACGATGGCCATGGCCGGGACGATGACCGAGGTCGCCAGCAGTGGCGCCCTGCCCTGGGTCAAGACACCCGACGAAGCGACCCTCTGGGGCGTCGCCCTGGGCCTCCACCGGGAAGTCGAAGCGGTCCTCCAGCGGAGCACCGAGCCGGCCGCCGTCTCCTCCGGGGCGGCCTGGTTCCCGGCCTGGTACGGCCTCTCGGCCGCCGGGGGCCCTGGCGGTGGACACGGGCCCAGCCTCTTCTCGGCCTCGGCCGTGCCCGACTTCGGGGGCATGTTCGCGGCCCTCGGTTCGATCCGCGGATCCGCCCTGGCGACCAAGTCGAGCGGTGCTGGCGGCGGC
Source organism: Candidatus Limnocylindrales bacterium (assembly GCA_044449605.1). GTDB lineage: Bacteria > Chloroflexota > Limnocylindria > Limnocylindrales > CSP1-4 > CSP1-4. The sequence continues at coordinate 7,984 of JBIOIE010000001.1, forward strand.
TTCGGGGGCGGCGGCGGCTTCGGCGGAGGCAGCGTCGGGGGCCACTTCTAGGCCCGCCGGGCAGGAGCGGCGCTTCGGCTAGACTGGGCCCATGGGTGCCGTCGAGACCATGGAGCTGTTCTTCGAACGCCTCAACGCGGACGACCGCGAGGGGGCCGTCGCGCTCATGGACGAGAACACCGAGATGATCATCCACGTCGGCGACAGCGCCCAGAAGCTGCGCGGCGTCGAGCGCGTCGGGGGCTGGTTCCTGCGTGCCGACCGGGGCCTGAAGATGCTCCCCGGCGACGTCCGGGACACGGGCACGACCTACGAGGCGGACGTCCTCGTGATCCGGCCGGGCGTCCAGAGCCAGCACATCGACGCGACCTTCCGGGTCGAGGCCGGCAAGATCACGGCCATCAACTTCGCCCCCCGGCGCTGAGCCTCAGGGGCTCGCCGAGGTGCTCTCGCCGGGCAGCGGCTGGGGCGTGGCCGGCGGTGGGATGTTGATGACGTCGCCGACCTGGATCGCGTTCGGGTCCTGGATCTGGGGGTTGGCCGCCAGGAGGTCCGCAACGAGCAGGCCGAACTTCCCGGCGATCTTGTTGATCGTGTCGCTGGGCTGGACGGTGTAGGTCTGGAAGGTGGGCCCGGGTTGGCCCGACGGCCCCAGGCTGGCGGTGGGCAGTCCCGTCTCGCCGGGCACGCTGGAGGAGGGACTCGGCGAGCCTGACCCGGTCGGCGTCGTCGAGGGGGTGTTGATCCAGCTCAGCAGCAGCACGAAGACGATGATCGCGGCCGTGGCGGCCATCACCGTGAGCAGGATGATCTGGGGGCTCAGGCGTCGGCGGCGGGAGCGGATCGTGGGATAGGCCTCGAAATGGCGGGGCGTCTCCCAGGGCGGCACCTCGGGTTCCGGGCGCGCCGTGCGGCGCAGCGACAGCCCGGCCGGGTGAGCCTGGCTGACCGACCGGGCCGCCGGCGCGTGGACTGGCGGCCGCCGCGTCGGGCGCGGTCCCGTGGGCCGGCTGCGTCCAGCCAGGAACCCGGGCAGCTCGCCCTCCTCCGTCTCGGGCGGGACGGCGCGAGGAGCGTCACGCCGGACGAGCGCCGCCAGCTCCGGATCGCCGACAGGAGCCGCGCGGCCGCCGGCCGGGGAGGGCCCGCGGCCGAGAGGGTTGGCGCGGCCGCCGGCCGGGCCAACCGGGATGATCGGCGGCGCTGGGACCTCGGCTTCGTCTGCCGCCGATGAGGCGTCTTCAGCGCCGACGGCGGTGAGCTGGTCTGGATCCGGCGGGGGGCGACGGTCGGCCAGCCAGGGCGGTGGGGCCGCCCAGTCGTACGGCCGACGCCCGGCGGCCGCGCCCGGCCGGGCCGGCCGCTCGCCGGATGCCGCGTCGCCGGACCCCGGGTCGTCGTGTCCCGCGTCGCGGCGCTCGACCGCGGCCAGCTCGGCCCTCACCTGCCGGGCGGCCTGGCCGCGCGCCCACTCCTGGAAGGTCGGACAGTCGGCGAAATCGGCGCTCAGACAGTAGGTCTGCTGGAAGGACACCGAGCGCGGCGCGGGCGGCTTCTCCGCATAGCAACGATGGCGCTGGTCGGGCTCGGGTGAATGTCGCTGCCGGTCGTCCTCGAAGGCGACGAAGGGGCAGACCGGCGCCTCGAGCTCGGCCCGCGGGGGCTCGTTCATCGGGCCGATGATAACGGGGCCCAGCGCCACTGCGGGGGTGGGGCCTTCGTGGCACGATTGCGGCCGCTCCTAAGGCGTCCGGCAACGATGAGGTGAGACATGCTTCGTGATCGCGTCCTGGCCGCACTGGCCCCCACCCGCACCGTCCACGCCCACTGCGACATCCCCTGCGGCATCTACGACCCGCACGGCGCCGAGATCGCCGCGAAGACGGTCGCCAAGATGGTCGCCCTCATCACCGAGACCGGCGCCGGCGGCGACCTCGCAGCGCAGAACAAGCTCATCCGCTGCGTCAAGGTCAAGGAGGAGCACGCCGAGCTGTGCAAGCACGAGCTGCAGGTGCTCTGGAGCGACTACTTCAAGCCCGAGCACCTCGAGAAGTACCCGGACCTCCACGACCGTTTCTGGAAGGCCCTCAAGCAGGCCGGCAAGTGCAAGCAGTCCGTCGACGCCGCCGCAGCCGCGGAACTCGAGGCCCAGGTCGGCGCGATCGCCGACATCTTCTGGGCGACCAAGGGCGGCCGCCCCTCCTGAGCGCCTTCGGAGCCGGCCTGCGGACCGGTCTCCTGCTGGGCGGCATCGGCCTCGCGCTGGTACCCGGCGGGCGACGTCTCGCGCGATCCTGGCGAGCCCGCGTGGCCGTGACCGGCACGAGCATGCGCCCGACCCTCGAGCCCGGCGACTGGCTGCTGGTCGACCCGGATGCCTACCGGCACCGGCCGCCCCGGCCGGGCGAACTCGTCGTCGCCCCCGACCCGCGCCGGGCCGAGCGCCTGCTCGTGAAACGCGTGGCCGCCCTCGACATCGACGGCCGGGTGCTCATCGCCGGAGATGCCCGCGACGCGTCCACCGACTCGCGCACCTTCGGGGCCATCGACCCGGCCACGCTGGCGGGACGGGCCTGGTTCCGGATCTGGCCCCGGGAACGCTTCGGGGCCCTGCACTGAGCCGGACTAGAGGCCGGCCCCGCCCGGGAGCACGCGCTCACCCAGCAGCCGGATCATGGCCAGGTCGCGGGGCACGAAGTCCTGCAGGGCGATGCGCTCCACGCCGACCTTGGCGAACTCGGCGATGCGCTCGAGGGCCTGTTCGGGCGTGCCCATGATCCAGCGCTCTCTGCGCGCGGCCAACCAGGCCTCGGCCTCCGGCGCGGCCAGGCCCAGCGCCGCCAGCAGGGCGGCCACACGGTCGCGCACGTCGCCCTCGGATGCGCCGACGAGCACGCCGACCATGGCCGAGAAGACGATGCTGGCCGGATCGCGGCCCGCGGCGACACAGGCCGCTCGGAGCTCGGCCAGCGCCGCGCTGGCGACCTCGGTGCGGGCGGACTCGAGGTTGTACTCGTCGGCGAAGCGGGCCGCCAGGCGGAGCCCGCGCGGCTTGCCCTCGCCGCCCACGATGAGATGGGGATGACGGCGGCCCTCGCTCGTCGGACGCGGCCCGAAGCGGGCCTCGTGGACCTGCCAGTAGCGGCCCTCGAAGGACCAGCCGTCGGGTTCGGTCCACAGCCCGTGGACGATCGTCAGAGCCTCCTCGAGGCGGTCCATCCGTTCGCCCAGCGGCGGGAAAGGGATGCCCAGGCGCTCGTGCTCGGGCGCGTTCCAGCCGGCGCCCATGCCGACCTCGACGCGCCCGCCGCTCATCTCGTCGACGGTGGCCACGACCTTGGCAAAGGACCCCGGCATGCGGAACGTGACCGGCGAGACGAGGGTGCCGAGGCGCAGGTGGGTCGTCTCGCGGGCGACCCCGGCGAGCACCGCCCAGGCGTCCGTTGTGTGCAGCCCCGAGCCGCCCGGGAAACTCGCGTAGTGATCGGAGCGCAGGAGGGCCTCGAAGCCGGCCTCCTCGGCCGTTCGGGCGACGGCCAGCTGCTCGACATAGGTCAGGCCTTGCTGGGGCTCGATCATCAGCGCGAAGCGCATCGCTGGCCTCCCTGGGCGTTTGACGAGATCGACGTGCAGCCGATACTACTCAACGTCCTACGAACCATCCATCGCACGTGGGCTCCCAACCTGGCCTACCCGGCCGAGTAAGGACCGGCCCGGTCTGTGCAGACCGGGCCGGCTCGGAGGGGTAGAGCGGGGTCAGACCGCGGCGGCCCCCGTGTCGGGGCCCAGGGGGGCGCGCCGCCGGCGGCCGAGCCAGCGGGCGATGAGGAAGAGGACACCCAGGACGAGCAGCCCGCCGATGAGCACCGGCAAGCCGACGATCGCCAGCCAGATGCCTGCGGTCAGGAGACCCTGGCCGAGCTGGACGAGCTGGGCGACGGCCGAGTCGACGATCTTGGCGGGGTCGAAGCCCTGCTGGGCGACCGTCACGGCGGCCACGACCGGCACGCTCCAGCCGACCGTCAGCGTCCCGTAGGCAGCCTGATCCTTCAGGCCGTCGCGCTCTGCGACGAGCTGCTCGATGTCGCCGCGCACCGTCGTCAGCTGACCCTGGACGTCGAGGATGTCGCTGATCTTGACGGCCTTGGACATGATCGTCAGGAGCTGCTGTTCGGTGGCTTGCAAGTTGGCGATGTGGGCCTCGAGGTCGACCACGGACTTCGTCACCTCGACAGCCTGGGACTGCTCGGATACGACCTTGCTGGAGAGCGCCTTGAGGGCCGCCACCGCGTCGTCCCAGCGGGCGACGGGCACGCGGTAGGTGACCGAGCCGTAGGGCTGGTCGCCCTTGAGCGCCATCTGCGACTGGCCGATGTAGCCGCCCATGCCGACGATGGCCGTGCGGGCCTTGGCCAGGGCGGTGTCGAAGTCCTTGACCTCGAGGTCGAGGGAGCCGGTGCGCACGATCAGCGCGGAGTCCGCGGACTGGCCGACCGACTGGTCGGGGGGCTGGCCAGCCGATGCGGCGGGGGCGGATTCGGCCCCACCGGGCCCCGACACCCCCGAGCCGGCATCGACCCGCATACCCGCCACCCGCAGGCCCCTGGCGCGCGCGCAGGCCGCCGCGAGGACCGAGGCGACCGCGATCAGCGCAAGGACGAGGTAGAACGGCCGGTGGGGACGCCTGGCGGTGGACCTGATCATGGCTCGGCCTCCTGGGGCACGGCAGCGGACCTGCCCATCCGGGCTGCTCCGCGCCACGCTGACGCGGATCGGCCGGGCGGGGTTCCCTGCGCCCGGCGCTACCATCGCCGCGATGCCCGTTCGAGCTGCCGTCCTGCCCATCCCGCCCGGCCTGCAGGCCACAGGCACGGAGGGAGCGGCCTTCGCGGCCGTGGCCCGGCTGACGGAGGTGCCGGCCGGCGCGCTCCTGCGCGTGACCCGGGGCGACCTCGACATCCTCATCGCCCACACGGCGGCCGGACTGGCTGCCATCGACGACCGCTGCCCCCACATGTCGGCGCCGCTCTCGCTCGGCGCCATGGACGGCTGCGTCGTGGACTGCCCGCTCCACAGCGGCCGCTTCGATCTCGCCTCCGGTGGCACGGTTCGCTTCCCGACCACCGGCGGCCTGGATGCCGACGGCCTGTACCACCCGCCCTGGCAGCCTCCGGACAACCCGCCGCGGGTGGAGCCGACCGACGCGAAGGCACGGGCGCGGGCCGCGACGCGGGTGCGCCGGCTGCGCTACTACCCGCTCCGGATCCGCGCCGGCCGCATCGAGATCGCCCTGCCTCGGCCCTGACCGCCCCGGGACCTCCGACGGCGTTGCGCGGCAGCACCGCAGGTGCTAGCGTTCGACCTGGACGACAGGCACCCGCCAGAGGTCATCGGAGGGCCGGCGGAGGGCCGAACGGGCAGCGTGCGAGGCCCGGTCTCGATCCAGCGCCACCGGGACCGCCGGTCCCCGGACCTCGCGTCGTCGTGCAGCGCGTGCCGGCGCGGCATGCGACCAGACCGAGGAGACCGTATTGCAGGAAGCGGCGGTCACCATGCGCCAGGCTCCGTCGCGCGCCGCGCGCGGGGCCTCCCTCGCGGCGCGAGGGGCCGCCCTCGATGGCGGGCGCAGCGCGCCGCTGCTCGTCGTCGCCCTGGTCCTGCTGTCTTGCCTCGTGGCCCAGCCAGCGGGGAGCGGGACCGCCGCAGGCGCAGCGCCGGAAGGCCAGGGCCAGGTCGTCGCGCGCATCGCGGCGCTGGCCGGGGGACCGGCCGGGGCTGACTCGCCGATCGCCCCCGGCGACGAGCGCCCCTTCCAACCGTTCGATCTGGCGCTCGTCCCGCCGGCCTCCACGGCCCCGGCCGGGAGCGCCGCGTACGCACCCGATGGCACGTTCCGCAAGCCGTTCGCGGTGCTGCCTTCGCCCGCCCGCCTCGCCGACCAGGTGGTCACCTACCGCGTTCGGGCCGGCGACACGCTCGCGAAGATCGCGGCCCGGTTCGGGCTCAAGATGTCGTCGCTCTACTGGGCCAACGACCTGACCGACAAGGACACCATCCAGATCGGCGACGTGCTGGCCATCCCGCCCATCGACGGTGTGCTCTATACGGTCAAGGAAGGCGACACGATCGAGTCCATCGCCGCGGCCTTCCATGCCGACGCGGCCCTCGTCGTCGCCTACAACGGGCTGGCCGGTGACGTCGTCGTCATCGGCCAGACGATCATGGTCCCCGACGGCCGGGGCCGGCCGATCCTCTCGGCGGCGGTGGCCTCGACCGGCGGACCAGGGCCCACGATCATGACCTCCACGAAGCCCCCGACGCCGGCCAGCGGTTCGCGGCCCAGTTCGTGCACGGGCTGGAAGGACCTCATGGCCCCGCCCAACGCGATCCGCGTCCTGCGCACGTCTGGCCCGGCCAGCGGCAGCGTCCAGATCGTCGACTTCCAGACCTACGTCGGCGACGTGATGGCCATGGAGTGGCCGGTCTACTACCCGGCGGCCGCGCTCCAGGCGGGCGCCATCGCCGTCAAGCAGTACGGCTGGTACTACACGATGCACTACCGGGGCGGCGTCTCGGCCCGCGGCGCCTGCTACGACGTCGTCGACAACGCGAACGACCAGCTCTTCCGGCCCGAGGCCCGCTCGGCCTACGCCGTCCACAAGGCCGCCATCGCCGCGACCTGGACGATGAGCGTCCGGCGCTCACTCTCGGGCGTGCCCGGGCAGTTCATCCTGACCGGCTACCGGCCGGGCACGGTGGCCACGTGCGGGGCCGAGCAGGACGGGTTCCACCTCTACGAGCTGGGCGTCTTCGACTGCGCCCGCCAGGGCCGGACGCTCGAGGAGATCGAGGGCATCTACTACGGGCCGACCCTCCAACTCGTGATCGGGAAGCCCTAGTCCGAGCCCGTCGAACGGCCCCGACTCGTGCTCGCCGGGGCGGCGGCGTTTGACCGAATGCCATCTGGGTACCAGAATGCCCGGCCATGCACCGCCGACTGGCGGTCGGGGCCCTGTGCCTGGTCCTGATCGCGACTGCGACGGTTCTTCCCCCACTTGCGTCCCGCGCACTGGCCGCGACCTCGTGTACCGGGTGGAAGAGCTCGTATACGCCGCCCACGACCATCCGCGTGCTGCGCAGCTATGGGTCCGCCAGCGGCACGGTCCAGACGGTCGACTTCACGGCCTACGTCCAGAACGTCATGGCCTGGGAGTGGCCGTCCACGTGGCCGACGTCGACCCTCCGGGCGGCCGCCATCGCCGTCAAGCAGTACGCCTGGTATTACACGATGCATTACCGCGGCGGGACCTCCGCGGGCGGCGCCTGCTACGACGTGAAGGACACCACCGCCGACCAGATCTACCGGCCCGAGACCCGCTCGGCCGCGGCCTCGCACAAGGACGCCGTCGCCGCGACGTGGCCCATGAGCATCCGCCGGACGAAGAGCGGCGTGGCCGGGACGTTCATCCTGACCGGCTACCGATCGGGCTCCAGCACGGCCTGCGGTGCCGACGCGGATGGGTTCCTGCTCTACGGGAAGAGCCTCTACGACTGCGGCAAGAAGGGCAAGACGCTCGAGGAGATCGAGCGCATCTACTACGGCTCGACGCTCCAACCGACGACCCCCGGCGCCCATCAGATCGCCGATACGCCCTTCGGTGACGCGGGTGCCGTGGTGCCCGCCGCAAGCGGCGTCGACGCGTACGTGCGGACCTCCACGGGCGCGGCGTTCGCCGCCACGCTGAGCCCGACCCATGTCGCCATCGACGACGGCGCGACCCTCGGCCGCGTCTCGGCCGACGTCAACGGCGACGGGCGCGACGAGCTCGTCATCCTCGTCAACGACGGAGCGACGGCCCAGCACGTCGCGGTCCTGACCCCGAACGGCTCGGGCTACGCGGCCCCCGTCACCTGGTGGGACTCGAAGATCGCGGGCACGTCGTTCCCGTCGCTGATCGCTGGCGCACCGGCCATCCAGCTCCTGGCCGGCGACTTCGACGGCGACGGCACGACCGACATCGCCCTCGTCGTACTGGGGACCGACCCGACCACCGCCACGATCTACCGCTTGCGCTCCACGAAGAGCGGGTTCGAAGCGCTCGTGCCGCTCTACACGGGCGCGCTCAACCCCACGCTGTCGCGCTTCTACGCTGCCGATACCACCGGTGATGGACGCGCCGACGTCGTGGTCGAGACCGACCTCGGGGTCCTCGGGCTCAGCTACCAGGTCCTGCCCTCCGGTCCGACCGGGCTGCTCGGCGCGCCGCTGCCCTGGTATTCGGCGGTGGACCTCCTGCGCACCACGACCCAGACGATCGTGACCGACTTCGATCGCGACGGCCGGGACGATCTCGTCCTGGCGGTCAAGACGGCTACCGGCTTCGCGCTCCTCGGGCTGCCCGCCGGCGCCAGCGCGCCAGTGACCCTGGCCGCGTCGACCGTGGCCTACGAGCGCATCAAGGTCGGGGCGGGCGACTTCGATGGCGACGGCCGGGGCGACGTCCTCGTCTACACCCGACTCGACGGCACGACCGGCACGCGCTTGACCGTCTATGCCTCGACCGGGAGCCTGTTCACCGCGGCGAACTGGCTCGACGACACGAAGCTGACCTGGGCCACGCTCGAACCCTACTGATCCGCACGATCCTCCAGAAGGGCCCGCCAAGCGGCCTCGTCCGGGCCCGCGACGAAGGCGCGGCCACGGCGGACCAGGGGCAGGCGCAACAGGCCCGGCTCGGCCAGCAGCCGGGTCAGCCACTCGTCCTCGTCGAGCTTCAGCCAGGCCAGTCCCAGCTCCTGGTAGCGGCGGCCCTCGCGATCGACCAGCGCCTCCGCCCCCAGCCGCTCGGCGAACCGGCGCAGCTCGGTCGGAGCCATCGGCCGGCTGGCCAGGTCCACGAAGGCGACCGGGATGCGCCGCTCCAGGAAGAAGCGCCGGGCGCGCTGGGTGTCGCGGGAGTCCTTGCGCCCGAAGACCTGGACGGATTGCGGGCCGGCGGTCACGCGTCCGGGGCGGCAAGGGCGAGCAGGCGGCGTGGGTTCTCGACCGTCATCGTCCGGATGGCTGCCTCGTCCACGCCGGCGGCACGCAGGCGGGGCAGGAACGCCTCGGCGAGGTAGACGTAGCCGTTGCCCTCGTAGGCCTTCAGCTGCGCGTCGTGGCAGACGTCCTGGCTGAGCAGGATCCGGCCGGCGTAGCCGCGCTCCAGCAGCTCGAGCAGGAGCCGGACGAGGCGCGGCTCGCCGTGCCGCTCGGTGGGCGTGAAGGCCATGCCCAGGAAGTCGAACTCGACGTTGGCGCCCCGCTCGAGGATGCCCAGCTGGTATTCGAGGCGCGGGTTGGAGTCTGCGTGGCCGATGACGACGCGCCCGGGGTCGAGACCCTCCTCCTCGAAGACCCGCAGCTGGGCCAGGCCGACGTCGGACATCACGGCGTGGGTGGTGACGGCCATGCCCGTCGTCCGGGCAGCCCGGGCGGCGGCCCGATGAACGCGCTCCTCCTCGCCCGTGAGCCAGGGCTTGTCGGTGCCGATCTCGCCGATGATCCCGGGGCGGATGGCGGTCCCCTCCGCCCCCTCCTCGAACTCGCGGACCAGTTCCGCGGCAAGATCGTCGGCGCTGCGCCGGCCGATACGGGCCTCGGCCGGGTAATAGGCCTGGCGGTACCAGCCGCAGCCCATCACGAGATGCAGGCCGGTGGCCTCGGCCAACCGTCGCAGGCGGCCCGGATCGCGGCCGATGCTCTGGAGCGTGACGTCGACCAGGCACGTTCCAGCGAGGTCGCGGAAGCGGCCCAGCTCGGAGGCGATGAGGTCCTCCTCACCGGTCAGCTGCCAGTAGTCCCAGCGCGCCTCGACCTGCCAGAGCACGCAGCGGGTGTGCTCGTGGGGCAGGGTGAAGCCGATCGACTCGGCCGGGATGCGGCCGAGGACGGTCTGGATCTCGCTCAAGTCAGCCCGCCGGAAACGAGGCGGCCGTCCTGCCAGACCGCCCGGACGCGGTCGCCGAGGTCGCCGTAGTCGAAGGGGTCGCCGTCGACGACGACGAGGTCGGCCCGCTTGCCGACCTCGAGCGAACCCAACTCGGCCTCGACCCCGATCAGCTCCGCGGCGTTGCGGGTCGTGGCCAGCATCGCGTCCAGCGGCGTCATCCCCGCGTCGACCATGAGCTGCAGTTCGCGCAGGTTCCGGCCATGGGGCATCACCCCCGAATCGGTGCCCATGGCGATCTTGACCCCGGCGGCGATGGCCCGCCTGACGGCCTCGCGATGGACATCGATGAGCTCGCGCGCCTTGCGCAAGCTGGCCTCCGGGATCGCTGCCCCTGCGGCGGCCATGTCCAGCACACCCTGGGGCGCCATCAGCGTGGGCACGAGCCAGGTGCCCCGCTCCAGCATCAACACGATGGCCTCGTCGTCCAGGAAGATGCCGTGCTCGATCGAGCGGATCCCTGCCCGCACGGCGGCCTTGATGCCCGGTGCGCCCTGGGCGTGGGCCATCACGTAGAGTCCGGCGGCTTCCGCCTCCTCCATCAGCACGGCCAGCTCGGCGTCGCGGAAGTGGCCGTGGCGCGGGTCGTCGCGCGGCGAGAGCACGCCGCCGGAGGTGAAGACCTTGATGTGGTCCGCCCCGGCTCGGACGATCTCCCGAACTTTGCGGCGCATCTCGTCCGGGCCGTCCACCTTGCCGGAGGGGCTGCCCGGGTAGATGGGCGGGGTGATGTCGACCCCCGACGCCATCCAGCCGTCGCCGTGGCCCCCGGTCTGGGTGAGCGGCGTGATGGCGATGCGCAAGCGCGGACCGGCGATCAACCCGTCGGCGACCGCTCGCTTCATGCCCTCATCCGCGCCCGAGGCGTCGCGCACGGTGGTGATGCCGATGGCCAGGGTGCGACGCATGTTCTCGATGGCCAGGTAGAACCAGTACGAGAACGGCAGCTCGAGCTTGCGCAGGAGGTTGGCGCCGTCGAAAACGACATGGGTGTGGCAGTCGAAGAGACCCGGCAGGACGGCTCGTCCGTCAAGCTCCACGCTTTCATCACCGTCCAGGCCGGGCCCGACGGCGACGATCCGCTCGCCCTCGACGGCGATGTCGGCCGGCGCCAGGTCGGCCGTGCCGTCGAACAGGCGTCCGCCCTTGAAGACCGTGCGCATGCGTCCCTCCTGTGTGTGGGGCCATCTTCCCCCACCGGGCGTCGGCGTGTCGTGTGCTATAGGATGCGCATGGCTTTACACACTATCGGAAGGAGCGACGGTCATGGCCCTCGCCCGGACGAATCTGACCCTGCCCATCGAACTGATCCGCGAGGTCGACGAGTTGGCCGGTCCGCGCGGCCGGTCCGCATACGTCGCGGAAGCCGTGCGACTCCGCCTCAAGCGCGATCACCTTCGGCGAACGCTCGATGAGACGTACGGCGCGGCGAGGGGCAAGTCCGCCTGGCGGGACGCCGACGAAGCGTACCGGTGGCTGCGTTCGCTGCGCGAGGACTCCTCACGCGACGATCGGCTCGGGGGCCTCGATCAGTGAGCTACCTCTTCGACACAACGGTCGTGATCGACTGGTCGCTGGCCCGGCCAGGGATCCAGGCCGTCGTCGAGGCATGCATGGCCGAGACGGACCTCCTCTACACGTGCGACGTGGTGACCTCTGAAGCGCTCTCAGGTGGCAGTGACGCTGAGCGCGTGATCGTGAAGCACTTCCTCGATGCCCTCGAATTCGTGGCCCTCGATCCCGACGGTGCAGCGGAGGCGGGTGAGCTTCGGCGCCGGGCCGGACGTACGAGTGGTCGCAGCTTGGGCCACGTCCTCATCGCGGCGCTCGCCTTACGCCTCGGGGCGACGATCGTCACCCGGAACGAGGCCGACTACACAGGTCTCGGCGTAGCCGTGCTGAGCTACGGGGCTTCAGCCACCTAGATCCTCCGGCCGATCGATGTCGCGGCGCCAGGCGCCGACCGGATCGACCGGCCGCCATGCGGCCTCGGGCACGATCACCGGATCGAGCCCGAGGATGACCCCAAGCAGCGAGCGGTCGTGCGAGCCCAGCGCCGTCCGCGCCGCGGCGAGCGCCGGCGAGCGGCGCAGCGCTGTGGGCAGCGAACGCGGCTCCTCCCCGTCGGCGAGCACGGCCGCGGAAGCGGTCCCCAGGGCCGAAACCAGCAGCATCAGGAGGGCCGGCCGGAGATCCGGCTGATCGCCGCCGGCGACGAGGACGAGCGGCGTTTCGGCCGCCTCCAGCCCGGCCAGGAGGCCGGCCACGGGTCCCGCGTCGGGAACCGCATCGCGGACCACCCGCACGGGCACGCCGGCGTCCCAGGGCAGCGGGGGCTCGGCGCCGGTGGCGGATACGGCGACGATGATGCGGTCGCAGCAGGCCGCGAGGGCCAGGATCGGGTGCTGGAGGAGCGGCCGGCCACGCACCTCGGCCGCCAGCTTGTCGCTCCCGAAGCGCTGCGAGCGTCCGCCCGCCAGCACGATGCCGGTGACCCGCGGCTCGTTCACTCGGGCGCGGGGCGCTCCTGGACGTACTGCCAGCCGAAGCGTCCCTTGATACAGAGGTGGCCGTTCGTGACCTGCTGGTCGAGCGGCGAGGTGACCTTCACGATGTCGTTGTCCTGGACGTGCAGGGTCAGCGTGCAACCGACGCCGCAGTAGGGGCAGATCGTGTCGGTCTGCGACTGGGCCGCCTCAGCCCACGTGCCGGCCGCGCGCATCTCATGCTCGCTCCGGAACATCAGCGCCCCGGTCGGGCAGACGCCGATGCAGTTGCCGCAGTAGACGCAGGCGGAGTCGGGCAGGCCGACGTTCCACTCGGTCGAGATGCGGGCATCGAAACCGCGCCCGGCGACGCCGATGGCGAACGTGTTCTGGGCGTCGACGCCGCAGGCCTCGACGCACTTGTAGCAGAGGATGCACTTGGCGTAGTCGCGCACGTAGAGCTGGTTGTCGACCTTGACCGGTTGGGCCACCCGGGCCGAAACGGTCCCGTCGGCGGCGATGTGCTCACCGGGCCGGTGTGTGTCCCGCTCCCCCGCCTGGGCCGGCTCTGCCGGCGGCCCGAATCGGCCGGGGTCGGCGCCGTAGCGCTCCATGTAGGCGGCGACGTCGGGCGCGGTCGAGAGGTCGACCGACGAACCCAGCAGCTCGAGCACGAGCTTGCGGCTGGTGCGCACCCGGTCGGAGTCGGTCTTGACCTTCATGCCCGCCTCGACCTTGCGCGAGCAGGCCGGTGCGAGCACCCGGGCGCCCTCGAGCTCGACCACGCAGACGCGGCAGACGTTGACCGGGGTCAGGTTCTCGAGGAAGCAGAGGGTGGGCGTCTCGATGCCCTCGGCCCGGCAGGCCTCGAGGATCGTCGAGCCCGCCGGCGCCGTGACGGGCTTGCCGTCGATCTCCAGGTCCACCTCGGGCACGGCCGGGCGCTCGGGAGCGACGGGGATGTGCGTCGACGGCGGCGCCGGCCGGAACCAGATGGGATCCGCGGTCATGCCAGTCCTCCGTGGAGCGCCGAGCCGATAGCCGCAGCCGCGGTCTGGCCGAGACCGCAGATCGAGGCGTCGCGCATGGCCTGGGCGATCTCGTCGAAGAGGCGCAGCTCGGCCTCCCGCGAGCCGCGCGGCCGCCCGTCGGCGAGGCGGGCGAGAAGCTCCTCCTGGCGCACGGTGCCGACCCGACAGGGCACGCACTGGCCGCACGACTCGTCGCGGAAGAAGGCCGCGATGCGGCGCAGGATGGCGCGCAGGTCGATGGTCTCGTCGAAGACCATGATCACGCCGGAGCCGAGGCTGGCTCCGGCGGCCCTGGTGCCCTCGAAGGTCAGGGGCATCGCCAGCTGGCCGTCGCCGACGAACGTGCCGGCCGCGCCGCCGAGGAGGATGGCCTGCAGCGTCCGGCCCCCGGCGACGCCACCGGCCATTTGGAGCAGCTCGCCGAGGGTCGCCCCGAAGGGCACCTCGTAGAGCCCGGGCCTGGCGACGTTGCCGGAGAGGCAGAAGAGCTTCGGGCCGGTCGAGGCTTCGGTGCCGATCCGCGCGAAAGCCTCGCCGCCGCCGATGACGATGTGGGGCACGTTGGCCAGCGTCTCGATGTTGTTGACGACGGTCGGCTTGCCGAAGAGCCCGGCCTGCACGGGGAAGGGCGGCTTGTTGCGCGGCTCGCCGCGCCTGCCCTCGATCGAGTTGAAGAGGGCCGTCTCCTCGCCGCAGATGTAGGCGCCGGCGCCGCGCCGCAGCTCGATGTCGAAGGCCATCCCCTTGCCCATGACATCCGGGCCGAGGAGGCCGGCGGCTCGCGCCGCTTCGATCGCGTTGGCCAGCCGCTCCCCGGCGAGGGGGTACTCGCCGCGCAGGTAGAGATAGCCGCGCTCGCAGCCCGCGCTGATGCCGGCGATCGTCATCGCCTCGACGATCGTGAAGGGGTCCTCCTCCATGAGCACCCGGTCCTTGAACGTGCCCGGCTCGGACTCGTCGGCGTTGCAGACGAGGTAGTGCGGGCTGCCCGGGGCGTTGGCCACCGCCTCCCACTTGCGCCCGGCCGGGAAGGCGGCCCCGCCCCGGCCGACCAGCTTCGAGGCGTTCATTTCGCGGATGACGCCCTGCGGTCCCAGCTCGAAGGCCTTGGCCAGCGCGTCGTACCCGCCGCTCGCCTGATAGGCATCGAGGCTCGTCGGATCGACCCGGCCGACGCGGGCCAGGAGGCGCAGCCCGGGCTCGCCGGCCTGGGGCACGATGCGGCGCAGGTCGGCGGTCGCGGTGGCAGGCGCCCGGTCGTGGGCCGCCTCCTCCAGCGCCCCCCGGATCGCAGCGGCATCGGCGGGGGCCACGAGGCCCTCGGCCGGCCGCTCCCCGGCGATGGTGACCATGGCCGCCGGGGCCCGCTCGCAGAGGCCGAGGCAGGGGCTGCGCAGCCACGTCGGGGCAGCATCGGCTCCCGCTCCAGCAGGGCCAGCGGTCCGCTCCAGGTCCGCGCACAGCCGGTCCGCCCCGTTGGCCAGGCAGGCGATGTCGTCGCAGACGTGGACGACCGCCCGAGGTCGCGGCGCCAGCGAGAAGAGGGCGTAGAAGCTGGCCACGCCGTAGGCCTCGGCGGGCGGCACGGTCAGCCGCCGGCAGATCTCGTTGAGTGCCGGCTGGCTGATCCAGCCGACGCGCGATTGGACGGCATGGAGGGCGGGCAGGAGGAGGTGGCGCCGGTCCCTCGCGGCATGGCCGCCGCGCGCGGCATGGGGTCCATCGCCGGCCGCGCGCGGGCCGACGACCGACTCGATGGCGGCGCGCTCCGCGGGGCTGGGCAGCGGGCCGACGACGTGGAGGTCCATCAGGCGACCGGGGCGGCGAGCTTCTCGACGCGCACGGCCGCGGCCTTGAACTCGGCCGTGCCCGAGCGGGGGTCGGTGGCGTTGATCGTCAGCAGGTTCGTGGCCACGTCGTCCGGGAAGTGGAGGGTCATGAAGGCCAGCCCCGGCCGCAGTTCGGGATCGACCCGCGCCTCGACCTCGACCTCGCCGCGTCGGGAGCGGACACGCACCCGCTCGCCCTGGGCGAGCCCCAGGCCGGCCATGTCCTCGGGCGACAGCTCGACGGCCTCGCCCCGGCGCAGAGGCGAGGTATAGCCGCCGGTCTGGACGCCCGTATTGAACGAATCGAGCCGCCGCCCCGTGGTCAGACGGATCGGATACTCGTCGTCGAGCGCGTCGACGGGCGGCTCCTGGTCGACCAGGCTGAAGGGTGCCCGGGGGCCGACGACGGGGTCTTCCCACAGCCGGCTGTGCAGGAACAGTTCGCCCGGGTGCTGCTCGTCGTAGCACGGCCACTGGATGCCGCCCAGGGCCTCGAGCCGGGCGTAGCTCATGCCCCGATGGACGGGCGAGAGCGAGCGGACCTCGTTCCAGACCTCCTCGGCCGTCGGGTGGCCCCAGTCGTGGCCCATCCGCCGGGCCAGCTCGACGACGATGTCGAGGTCGTCGCGGGCCTGGCCGGGCAGCTCCAGGGCCTTGTGGACGCGCTGCACGCGCCGCTCCGAGGAGGTGACCGTGCCCTCGCTCTCGGCCCACATGGCGCTGGCCGGGAAGACGACGTCGGCGATCTGGGCGGTCTTGGTCAGGAACATGTCCTGGACCACGAGGAGGTCGAGGCCCTCGAGGAGGTGGCGCGCCTCGTTCTGATCCGCCTCGGACTGGACGGGGTTCTCGCCGACGACGTAGAGCGCGGTCAGCTCGCCGCGATCCATGGCCTCGAACATGCCCGACAGGTGCCAGCCGCGCCTGGGCGGAACTTTCGCGCCCCAGGCCGCATCGAACTTCGCGCGCAGCTCGTCGTTCTCGACGTGCTGGAAGCCAGGCAGCCGGTCGGGCAGGGCGCCCATGTCGCCGCCGCCCTGGACGTTGTTCTGGCCGCGCAAGGGGTTGAGGCCGCTGCCGTACTTGCCGACGTGGCCGGTGAGTAGGGCGAGGTTGATGAGGGCGACGACGTTGTCGACGGCGTTGTGGTGCTCGGTGATGCCCAGCGTCCAGCAGATCATGGCCCGGTCGGCCTGGGCGTAGGCGCGGGCGACCTCGGCGATCAGGGCACCGGGGACGCCGGTCTCGCGCTCGGCGTACTCGAGCGTGAAGGGCTCGACGTGGGCCTTGAAGGCCTCGAAGTCGGTCGTGGCCCGCTCGATGAACTCGCGATGCTCCAGCCCCGCGGCGATGATCTCGCGGGCCATCGCGTTGGCCAGGGCGATGTCGGAGCCGACGTCCAGGCCGAGCCAGGCATCGGCCCACTGCGCGGAGGTCGTCCGGCGCGGGTCGACGGCGTAGAGGCGCGCCCCGCGATTGACGCCCTTGAGCAGGTGGTGGAAGAAGATCGGGTGGGTC
Organism: Candidatus Limnocylindrales bacterium; assembly: GCA_044449605.1. Classification (GTDB taxonomy): domain Bacteria; phylum Chloroflexota; class Limnocylindria; order Limnocylindrales; family CSP1-4; genus CSP1-4. The sequence goes on from JBIOIE010000001.1 coordinate 24,837, forward strand.
TCACGGGCATTGGAGCCCCAGAGGAGGACGAGATCCGTCTCCTCGATCTCCTGGTATGAGTTGGTGCCGCCCCCGGCCCCGAAGATGGTCGCCAGACCGACGACGCTCGGGGCGTGTCAGGTCCGGTTACAGCTGTCGATGTTGTTGCTGCCGATGACCGTCCGGGCGAACTTCTGGGTCATGAAGTTCAGCTCGTTGGTCGCCTTCGAGCAGCTGAACAGCCCGAAGGTCGTCGGACCGTGGGCATCGACCGCCTTGCGGAACCCGTCGGCGGCCCGGTCGAGGGCCTCGTCCCAGGTGGCGGGACGGAGGACGCCGGTGTGCCGGTCGCCGTCACGGACGAGGGGCTGGGTGAGCCGGACGTACGGTTTCGCCATGGGCGCTCCTTGTCTGTAGGGGAGGCTGGACCGAGTGTAACCCGGGCGGGGACGACCTAGTCGGCGCCGATCCGCTGGCCGCCGGTGTAGACGTTGAAGCGGTCGCCACGGAGGAAGCCGACGAGGGTCAGGCCGAAGGTGTGGGCGACGTGGATGGCCAGGCTCGACGGCGCCGAGACCGCGGCCAGGAGTGGGACGCCGGCGGCCACGGCCTTCTGGGCCAGCTCGAACGAGGTCCGGCCGCTGACCATCACGGCCCGGTCGTGGAGCGGCAGCTCCCCAGCGAGCATGGCTGCGCCGACCAGCTTGTCGACGGCGTTATGGCGCCCGACGTCCTCGCGCAGGCGGACGAGGACGCCGTCCGGCGTGAAGAGCCCCGCCGCATGGAGGCCACCGGTCAGCTCGAAGGTCGCCTGGGCCTCGCGCAGCGTCTGCGGGAACGCGGTGAGGGTGCGCCAGGAGAAGGTGGGCCCGGCGGGGAGCGGGTCGAGGTCGACGCGCAGGGCGTCGAGGGCGGCCGCGCCGCAGATCCCGCACGCGGACGCCGCGACGAGGTTGCGCTGCCAGCCGACCGGCTCGGCGTCAGGACGGGGCCGGGCGAGGCGCAGGTCGACGAGGTTCTCGGCCTCGGCGATCGCGCTCAAGGGGAGGTCGATCGTCCCCTCCGGGATGCCCGAGGCGGCGAGGGCCGCACCGGCCAGGTCGTCGAGGCCCAAGATGAGGCCCTCCGCGAAGAGCAGGCCGAGGACCAACTCGAGGTCGTGGCCCGGTGTGCGCATGACGACGGCGAAGGGCTCGCCGTCGAGGACGATCTGGAGGGGTTCCTCGGCGGCAACGACATCGTCGGCCGGCTCGTGCGCTCCCGCTGACCAGCGTTCGATGTGGGCGGGCCGATCCGGCCCGGGGCCGCGGTCGGTCATGGGCAGGCTCAGGCGGTGAGCCGGACGCCCTCGCCCGACTCCACGCGCCCGATCCGCCGGGCGCCGATGCCCGCGGCGCTGAGGCCGGCCAGGACGCCGGCCACGTGCTCGTCCGATACCGCGGCGAGCAGACCGCCCGAGGTCTGCGGGTCGAAGGCGAGGACCACGCGGGCGGGCTCGACGTCCGCGTCGAGCGCGAGGGTGGGGGCGGCAAAGCGCCGGTTGTGGGCGGCGCCATCCGTCTCGACCCCGGCGGCTGCAAGCTCGAGCGCACCATCCAGTGCGGGGAGGGACCCTGCCTCGATGACGAAGCGGGTGCCGGACGCTCGAGCCATCTCGGTCGCATGGCCGAGCAGGCCGAAGCCGGTGACGTCGGTCGCGGCACGGACGCCCGCTTCGACGAGCACCTCCGAGGCCGCCCGGTTGAGCGACCGCATCGAGGCGATCGCCCCTTCGAGGTCGGTCGGTGCGGTGCGGCCCTGGCGGCGGCCGCTGACGAGCAGACCGGTGCCGAGGGGCTTGGTGAGCAGGAGCGTTTCGCCCGGTCGGGCTCCGCCCTTGCGCAGGATCCGGTCCGGCCGCACTGCCCCGATGACCGCGAGGCCGTACTTCGGCTCCGGGTCGCGGATGGTGTGGCCGCCGGCGAGCACGCCACCCGCTTCGCGCACGGTGGCCTGGGCGCCTCGGAAGATGGCCGCCATCGCCTCGCGCGGCAGGTCCTCGGGAAAGGCGGCGATGCTCAGCGCGAAGAGGACCCGGCCGCCCATCGCGAACACGTCGCTGACGGCGTTCGCGGCGGCGATCGCCCCATATGTCTCGGGGTCGTCGACGAGCGGGGGGAAGAAGTCGAGCGTGCCAACGATGGCGAGATCGTCCGACACGCGGTAGACGGCGGCGTCGTCCGGGGCATCGAGCCCGACCAGGAGGGCCTCCGGCGAGGCGTCCGCGCCGAGGCCCGCGAGCGCCTCGGCCAGGAGGTCCGCACCGAGCTTGGCGGCGCAACCGCCGCACGAGGTCAGGCTGGTCAGGGCGGTCGACGGGCGAAGGGTCGGCGGCGGCGCGGAGGGGACGCGGGCCGGCATGGGTCGATGATACGTCCGGGTCGCGGCGCTACCATCGCGCCGGGAGCGGAGGGGTTCCGGTGGGCTCCCCGGTCTTCAAAACCGGTGGCGCCGCGCTTCGACGTGGCACGGTGGGTTCGACTCCCATGCGCTCCCGCCACACCGTCCGGAGGGCGGATGACCCGACCCGAATCCGACCGACCGCCCAGCCGACCACCCAGCGTCGAGCGGCTCCTCGCCACCGCGGCCCCCCGCCTCGGCGAACGGGAGCACGCCGCCGTGCTTGCCGCCGCGCGCGAGGTCGTCGCGGAGGAGCGGCTGGACACCCGGGCCGGGGCGGCCCCGCGGACCGTCGCCGACCTCGCCGACGCGCTGGTCGAGCGCCTTGGGGCGCTTGCCGACGGGGGCCTCGTGCCGGCCATCAACGCGACCGGCGTCATCCTGCACACGAATCTCGGCCGCGCGCCCTGGTCCGAGGCGGCCATCCGGGCCGCCGGCCAGGCCGCGGCCGGCGCCTCGCTCCTGGAGATGGATGGGGCAACCGGCCGGCGTGGTGCGCGCTTCCGGGCGGCGGAGGACCACCTCGTGGCCCTCACCGGCGCCGGGGATGCCCTGGTCGTCAACAACAACGCCGCGGCGGTGGCCCTGGCCGTGGGCCTCGCCGGCCGCGGTCGGGGGGTGGCCATCGCCCGCGGGGAGCTGGTCGAGATCGGCGGGGGTGTCCGTATCCCCGAGATCATCCGTCGGGCCGGCCTGCGCCTCGTCGAGGTCGGCACCACGAACCGGACGCGGCTGGCCGACTATCGCGAGGTGGCGGCGGCTGGCCAGGCGGCCCTGATCCTGCGCGTCCACGCCTCGAATTTTCGGATGGAAGGGTACGTCGAGAGCCCGGACGCGGGCGAGCTGGCCGCCCTCGCCCACGAGTTCGGCCTTCCGCTCGTCGACGACCTGGGCAGCGGTGCGCTGCTCGACACGGCGGTCTTCGGCCTGGCCCATGAGCCGACCCCGGCCGAGGTCCTGGCCGCCGGCGCGGACCTGGTGACCTTCAGCGGCGACAAGCTCGTCGGCGGGCCGCAGGCCGGCCTCATCACCGGGCGGGCCGATCTCATCGCCCGTTTGCGCCGTGACCCGCTGGTCCGCGCGATGCGGGCTGACAAGGTCACGCTCGCCGCACTTGCGGCGACGCTGGCGCTCTACCGTGCCGGCCGGGCGCTCGCCGAGATCCCGGTGTGGCGGATCATCGCCGCGCCACCGGAAGGGCTCGAGGCGCGTGCCCGGGCACTGGCGAGCGACCGTCCGGAAGCGCGCGTGGTGCCACTCCTGGCCACCGTCGGGGGCGGTTCGCTGCCGGGCGAGACGCTGCCCTCCTGGGGCCTCTCCCTCGCCGCGCGGTCGGCGGAGCGCCTTCTCGCCCGCCTGCGAAGCGGCCGGCCCGCCGTCGTCGGCCGGATCGGCGCTGGCGCCGTGCTGCTCGACCTGCGCACCGTGGCCCCGGCGGACGACGCCCTGCTTGCCGCCGCGCTGGCGACCGCCCTCGCCGCCGAGCCGTGACCGTCGTCGTCGGTACGGCCGGCCACGTCGACCACGGCAAGACCGCCCTCCTCCAGGCGCTGACCGGCATCGACGCCGACCGCCTGCCCGAAGAGCGCCGGCGGGGCATGACCGTCGACCTCGGCTACGCCCACATGACCCTGGCCAGCGGGAGCGTGCTGGACTTCGTCGACGTCCCGGGCCACGACCGGCTGGTCGGCAACATGCTTGTCGGCGCGGGCGAGATCGATGCCGCCCTGCTCGTCGTGGCCGCCGATGAGGGCATCGGCGCCCAGACCCGCGAGCATCTCGGCCTGCTCGACGCCCTCGGCATCGAAGACGGCCTGATCGCCCTGACCAAGCTCGACCTCCTCGCCCCGGACG
>JBIOIE010000002.1:0-25306 GCA_044449605.1 Candidatus Limnocylindrales bacterium
GCCGCCGCCAGTCGCGGCGCGGAGCTCGCTGACCAGGCCGCTGCCGCCCGACCCAGGATCGTCGCCGTCGCCGATCGCACGGTCCGGGCTGGCCTGATCGTCCCGGCAGGCACCGAGGTCGACGACTCCGAGGACGGGCTCCTGCGCCTGGCCACGCTCGAGGACGTCGACATGGTCGTCGTTGGCACGACCGGCATGGTCAGCCTCGGGCCCGTCCTGGCCGCCCTTGGCGCGGGCAAGATCGTGGCCACCGCCAACAAGGAGACGCTCGTGGCGGGGGGCCACCTGGTCATGGCCATCGCCAGCGCGCGGGCCGCTGAGGTCGCCCGCCAACGGGGCGCGGCCGACCCCCAGGCCTCGCCGCTGGGCTGGCTGCGGCCGATCGATTCGGAGCACTCGGCGATCTGGCAGTGCCTGGTCGGCGAGGCCCCGGCGGAGATCGGGCGCCTGATCCTGACGGCATCCGGGGGGCCGTTCCTCGACGCGCCCCTGGAGCGCTTCGCGTCCTTCACCCCGGCGGATGCGCTGGCGCACCCGACCTGGCGGATGGGTGCCAAGGTGACGATCGACTCGGCCACGCTCATGAACAAGGGCCTGGAGGTCGTGGAGGCACGCTGGCTGTACGATGTCGGCTACGACCGCATCGACGTCGCCGTCCACCCGCAGAGCATCATCCATTCGGCCGTCGAGTTCCGCGACGGATCCGTGAAGGCCCAGCTGGGGCTCCCTGACATGCGCCTCCCCATCCAGTACGCGCTGACGCACCCGCGCCGGCTGCCCTCGCCCGCGCCCCGCCTGGCGCTCTCTGCGCTGGGCACGCTGACGTTCCGGCCGCCCGACCTCGAGCGCTTCCCGGCGCTCGATATCGCTCGCGCGGCGGGCCGGGCCGGTCCTCGCGCGACCACCGCCCTCATCGCCGCGGACGAGGTCGCGGTCGCCCGCTTCCTCGAGGGCAGCCTCGGCTTCGCCGGGATCCCCCGCCTGGTCGGCGCCGCGGTCGAGCACTTCGCCACGACCGCCGCCGACGAGCCAGACCTCGGCGCCCTCATGGCCCTCTACGACGAGGCGCGGGCCTGGACCGCCGCTCAGCCCGGCCCGGGCGCGGCCTGACGATGCCCCAGTTCGTCAACAGCGCCATCGACTGGATCGTCCTGCTGGCGGTGCTCGTCGTCCTCGTGGTCATCCACGAGTTCGGCCACTTCCTCGTCGCCCGCCGCGCGGGGGTGAAGGTCCACGAGTTCGGCATCGGCTTCCCGCCCCGGGCCCTCATCCTGCGCCGCGGGAAGGAGACCCTCTACACCCTCAACTGGCTGCCCATCGGCGGCTTCGTCCGGCTCGAGGGCGAGGAGGGCGAGTCGGCCGACCCGCGGGCGTTCGTCAACAAGCCCCTTGGGACGAGGGTCGTCATCCTGCTCGCGGGCGTGGTCATGAACCTGCTCCTGGCGGGCCTGCTCATGTCGGCCATCGCCTTCATCGGCGACCCGAGCACGGTGGTCCACATCGAGGACCTGCCCGTCCCGAGCGATGGGTCGCAGTCGCCGGCGCAGGCGGCCGGGCTCGCCGTCGGCGATGCGATCGTCAGCATCGACGGCAGCCGGAACGCCTGGTTCGACGGCCCCGATGCTCAGCTCACGGCCCTCCGGACCCAGGCCGGCCAGACCATCCAGCTCGGCGTCGTCCATGCCGACGGCTCGCAGGCCGTGATCCCGGTCACCCTAAACGATCAGGCCGCCATCGATGCGGGGCGGGGGGCCCTGGGCATCAGGTTCAGCCTGTCGGCTGGAACGCCCATCGCCCACGACCCGCTGACCGCCCTCGGCGTCGGGGTGCGCCGGACCGCGGAAGCGTGCACGCTGATCCTCGGGGCGGTGCGCGACCTCGTCGCCGACCTGGCCCATCCCCAGGTCTCGGGGCCGATCGGCATCGTCAGCGCGGTCGGCACGGTGCGGGCCGAACCGCCCGTCTTCCTCATCTACCTGCTGGCGCTCCTCTCGGCCAACCTGGCCGTCGTCAACGCCCTGCCGCTGCCGCCCCTCGACGGCGGCCGGGTGGCGGTGGCGCTGATCAAGCGGGTCGTTGGCGCGCGCTTCAGCGTCTCGGCGGAGCGGGCCGCCTACTTCGTCGGCTTCGTGCTGCTGATGACCTTCCTCGTCTACATCAGCGTCTTCGACATCGCCCGCGGCGCCACCGCGTCATGAGCCGGGCGCTCGCCGAGGGCCTCGAGGTGACGGGCGGCGCGCACCTCCCGGGCCGCCGGCCGACGGTCAGCGTGGATGTCGCCGGTGTCCTCGTCGGCAGCCGCCATCCCGTCGTCGTGCAGGCGATGACCAACACGGACACCGCGGACGCGGACGCCACCGCGCTCCAGGTCGCGGCGCTCGCCCACGCAGGCTCGGAGTTGGTCCGGGTGACGGTCAACAACGATGCCGCTGCGGCGGCCGTGCCCGAGATGGTTGGCAAGGTCCGCGGTCTGGGCATCGGCGTGCCCATCGTCGGCGACTTCCACTACAACGGGCACCAGCTCCTGGTCGAGTTCCCGAAGATGGCCGCGGCCCTCGACAAGTACCGCATCAACCCCGGCAACGTCGGCGCGCGGCGCCACGATGAGCACTTCCAGACCATCGTCCGGGCGGCCATCGAGCACGGCAAGCCGGTCCGCATCGGGGTCAACTGGGGATCCCTCGACCAGGGCCTCCTGACCGAGATGATGGACGCCAACGCCCGCGCCGCCGAACCGAGCGACGCGCGCACGGTGATGATCGAGGCGATGATCGCCTCCGCCCTGCGCTCGGCCGAGCTGGCCGAGGAGACCGGCCTCGGCCATGACCGGATCATCCTCAGCGCCAAGGTCTCCGGCGTGCCCGATCTCGTCGAGGTCTACCGGCTCCTCGCGGCCCGCTGCGACTACCCGCTCCACCTCGGCCTGACGGAGGCCGGGATGGGCATGAAGGGCACCGTCGCCTCGGCCGCCGGCCTGGCCATCCTGCTCGAGGAGGGCATCGGCGACACGATCCGCGTCTCGCTGACCCCCGAGCCGGGCGGCGACCGGGCCGAGGAGGTGCGCGTCGCCCAGCAGATCCTCCAGTCGCTCGGCCTGCGCTCCTTCTTGCCCCAGGTCTCGGCCTGTCCGGGCTGCGGCCGCACAGCGAGCACGTACTTCCAGCAGCTGGCCCAGCGGGTCGCCGAGCACCTCCGTGACGAGATGCCGGCCTGGCGCGAGCGCTACCCGGGCGTCGAGGAGATGCGCGTGGCGGTGATGGGCTGCGTCGTCAACGGGCCCGGCGAATCGAAGCACGCGGACATCGGCATCAGCCTGCCGGGCACCTTCGAGGCGCCCGTCGCCCCGGTCTTCATCGATGGGGCGCTGACCACGACGTTGCGCGGCGAGGGCCTCGTCGACGAGTTCATCGCTCTCCTCGACGACTACGTCGCCCGGCGCTATGACCGGGGAGGGGCGGGCGCCTCGGCCTGAGCGTTCGAGGCCGGAACGTCCTACCAGGACTGAAAGCGACGAATTCCGCGTCGGGATCGTCGGTCTGGGTCCGGCCAAGACGAAGACGTGCATCTCAAGGTCGATCCGGCGCGAATCCGTCCGGGTGGGACGGATCCCAACAGGGGAGCAGTCGAACTCGTTCGCCAGCGTCCTGTGAGGACGAGCCAGCTGGCAGCGCCTCCTCCGAGCGCGCCTGCTCCTGCGCTACCATCGTGGCTCCCAGCCTTCACAGGAGGATTCGTGGCCAAGGACGGCTTCGTCACGAGCATCACGCGCCAGTCGGAGGACTTCCCCGGCTGGTACAACGACGTGGTCCTCAAGGCCCAGCTGGCCGACTACTCGCCGGTGCGCGGCTGCATGATCATCCGGCCTTACGGGTTCGCCATCTGGGAATCGATGCGCGACGAGCTGGACCGCTACATCAAGCGGACCGGCCACGACAACGTCTACTTCCCGCTCTTCGTGCCTCGCTCGCTCCTGGAGAAGGAGGCAGAGCACGTCGAGGGCTTCAACCCACAGGTCGCCTGGGTCACTCACGCGGGCGGCGAGGAGCTCTCCGAGTGGCTGGCCATCCGGCCGACCAGCGAGGCGATCATCGCCGAGGTCGTGAAGGACTGGATCCAGTCGTACCGCGACCTGCCCCTGCTCATGAACCTCTGGAACAACGTCGTCCGCTGGGAGCTGCGCACGCGCCTCTTCCTGCGCACGGCCGAGTTCCTGTGGCAGGAGGCCCATACCTTCCACGCCACCGAACGGGAGGCCGCCGACGAGGTCGCCCTGGGCCTGGAGGGTTATCGCTCGGTGTCCGAGGACTGGCTGGCCATCCCCGTCGTGCGCGGGCGCAAGAGCCCCGCGGAGACGTTCCCCGGCGCGGTCTACACCGACGCCGTCGAGGCGATGATGCGCGACCGGCGCGCACTGCAGGCCGGCACCAGCCATATGCTCGGCCAGAACTTCGCGCGCTCGGCGGGCATCGAGTTCCTCGACCGCGACAACCTGCGCAAGAACCCCTGGGGCACGAGCTGGGGCTTCTCGACGCGCATGGTGGGGGCGACGATCATGGCCCACGGCGACGATGCCGGCCTGGTCCTGCCGCCCAATGTGGCGCCCGTCCAGGTCGTGGTCGTGCCCATCTTCCGTGACGAGGCCGGCCGGACGGCCGTGGCCGGTGCCATCGAGCGCCTGGAGCAGGCCTTCGCCGACGTCCGAACGGCCTCCGGGCCGCTGCGCTGGAAGGTCGACCGGCGCGAGGAGTCGCCCGGCTTCAAGTACAACCACTGGGAGCTGCGCGGCGTGCCCTTCCGGCTGGAGATCGGGCCGCGCGATGTGGCCGCCGGCCAGGGCGTGCTCGTGAGCCGCCTCGACCGGTCCAAGGAGGCCGTCCCGGTCGACGCCTTGGCCGCCCGACTGCCGGCGCGGCTGGCTGCCTACCAGGGAGCGGTCTGGCAGCGGGCCGTCGACTTCCGCGCCGCCAACACCCACCATGTCGACGACTACGCCGCGTTCCGGCAGGTGCTCGAGGAACAGGGCGGCTTCCTCATGGCGCCCTGGTGCGGCGACGCGGCCTGCGAGCGCCAGGTCAACGAGGAGACCGGGGCGACCATCCGGGTGGTGCCCTTCGACGCCCCCGCCGAGGCCGGCAAGTGCCTCATCGACGGCCGGCCGTCGGAGCGCCGCGCGCTGTTCGCCCGAGCGTACTGAGGTCCCGCCCGGCCGGCGCGTCCGCGCGACGGTGTATACTTCGCGGCGAACATCCGGCCCGGCCGCCTCGAACGTGGGTGACCCCCACGTTTTCTTGTGAGTGGCGCGGGCTTCCGGGGAGACCGGGGACGGGAGGCGCAACGTGAGCCGCGAATTCATCGGCGCCCTCCTCCAGCTGAACGCCGAGAAGAACATCTCCCGCGAGTCGCTCATCCACACCGTGGAAGAGGCGATCCAGTCGGCCTACCGGCGCGTCTCACCGGGCAACGAGAACGTCGGCGTCGAGGTCGACGCCGAGACCGGGCGCATCCGCGTCTTCCGGGCCAAGACCATCGTCGAGACCGTCGAGGATCCGCTCACCGAGTTCACCATCGACGAGGCGCGCGCCTTCAAGGCCGACGCCCGACTGGGCGACCTTGTCGAGATCGAGCAGGTGGACGCCTCGACCTTCGGGCGCATCCATGCCCAGACCGCGAAGCAGGTCGTGCTCCAGCGCCTGCGCGAGGCCGAGCGCGAACAGGTCTTCGGCCAGTTCGCGACGATGGAGGGCGAGATCATCACCGGGGTCGTCAGCCGCGTCGAGCCGCGGGCGATCATCCTCGACGTGGGCCGCGAGCCGAACCGCGTCGACGCCATCCTGGCCACCACCGAGCAGTCGGCCATGGAGCACTACCGCATCGGCCAGCACGTCAAGGCCTACGTCCTCGAGGTCCGGCGCACGACGAAGGGGCCGCAGATCCTCGTCAGCCGGACCCACAAAGGCTTCCTCCGCCGCCTCTTCGAGCTGGAAGTGCCCGAGATCCACGCCGGCACGGTCGAGATCCGGGCCATCGCCCGCGAAGCGGGCAGCCGCAGCAAGGTCGCCGTGGCCAGCCGCCAGGAGGGCCTCGACCCGGTCGGGGCGACCGTCGGCCAGCGCGGCGGCCGCGTGCAGGCCGTGGTGGCCGAGCTGGGCGGCGAGAAGATCGACATCATCCCCTGGTCGGACGACCCGGCCCAGCTCGTCGCCAACGCCCTCAGCCCGGCCCAGGTGGTCGGCGTACGCATCGATGAGGAAGCCCGGATCGCCAACGTCACGGTGCCCGAGCGGATGCTCTCGCTGGCCATCGGGCGCGAGGGCCAGAACGCCCGCCTGGCAGCCAAGATGACCGGCTGGCGCATCGACATCCGGAGCGACCAGGCGCCGTCGCCCGACGCCCAGGCCCCCAAGGCTGCCGCGCCCGCAGCTACCGTCGTCCCCGTCGAGGAGCCGCCCGCCGAAGCCGAAGTCGAACCCGTGCCGGCCACGCTCTCGGCGGCCGGCGGCGATGGCTCGGCTGCGCCCGAGGCGCCTGCTCCGACCACTGAGGCGGGTGAGGCGCCAGCAGCCAAGCCCAAGCGTGCGTCCCGTGCCCGCAAGGTCGCGGTCACGGGCGAGGTGGCACCGTAGGCGCGGCCGTGGGCAGCACGACGAGGCGAGCGCCGGCACGCACGTGCGTGGCCTGTCGGACCGAACGCCCCAAGCGCGACCTCGTGCGCATCGTGCGCACGCCGGACGGCGCGCTCGTGCTCGACCCGAGCGGCAAGCTCGCCGGGCGCGGCGCCTACCTGTGCGCCGCTGATGCCTGCCGCGACGTGGCCCTCAAGCGGCACGCCCTTGAACGAGCCCTGAAGGCGCCCCTCCCGACCGCCCTGCTCCAGCAGCTCGCCGGAGCTGCCGCGATGATCGCCGAAGGAGGCACCAGTGGCTCGTAGCCGCAGCGGCACTCGCAATCGGCGCGGACCGCGCAAGCCGCCCCGCAGCGCGGCCCAGAACGGCGTGGCCGCGGTCCAGACCCTCGAGCCGGCGGCCCGCGGCGCCATCGAGATCCCCAACTCGATCACCGTCAAGGAGCTGGCAGATCTGCTCACGGTCAATCCGGCGGACGTCATCCGCGAGCTGATCAAGAGCGGCATCTTCGCCACGATCAACCAGCTCATCGACCGCGACACGGCCACGCTCGTGGCCACGGAACTCGGCTATGAGATCGCCGAGGTCTCGAGCGAGGCGAGCGCCGGCGAGACGGACGGCGAGGCGGTCCCGGGCGAGGCGACCAAGGACGTCCTCTTCGAGATGGACGACGCGGCGCTGCTCAAGCCCAGGGCCCCGATCGTGACCGTGATGGGCCACGTCGACCACGGCAAGACGAGCCTCCTCGACGCCATCCGGGCCACCGACGTCGCGGGCGGCGAGCGCGGCGGCATCACCCAGCACATCGGCGCCAGCGAGGTCGTCAAGGACGGCAAGCGGGTCGTCTTCCTCGACACCCCCGGCCACGAGGCGTTCACGGCGATGCGTGCCCGCGGCGCCAAGGTCACCGACATCGCCGTCCTCGACGTGGCCGCCGACGATGGCGTGATGCCCCAGACGCTCGAGGCCATCGACCACGCCCGGGCGGCCAAGGTGCCCATCGTCATCGCCCTCAACAAGATCGACAAGCCGGACGCCAACCCCGACCGGGTCAGGAGCGAGCTGTCCGAGCACGGCATCGTCGTCGAGGGCCTGGGCGGCGACGTGCCCCTCGTCGAGGTCAGCGCCAAGCAGCGCCTCGGCATCGACGACCTCATCGAGATGATCCTGCTCGTGGCCGACCTCCAGGAGCTGAAGGCGAACCCGGACCGGCCGGGCATCGGCACGGTCGTCGACGCGGAGCTGGACAAAGGCCGCGGTCCGGTGGCCACGATCCTCGTCCAGACCGGCACCCTGCGCGTCGGGGACACCGTCGTCGTCGGCGACACCCACGGCCGCGTGCGCGCCCTGGAGAACAGCAAGGGCGCCCGCATCAAGGCCGCCGGGCCGTCCACCGCCGCTGTGCTCCTGGGCCTCGCCGACGTGCCCGCCGCCGGCGACGTGCTGCGCGTGGTAGCCGACGAGCGGGCCGCCCGGACCATCCTCGAGACCCGCCAGAACCAGGCCGCCGGCGGCCGCTCCGAGGGCACCGGCCGAGCCACCCTGGAGGACCTTTACCGGCAGATCCAGGCCGGCCAGATCAAGGAGCTGCGGGTCATCGTCAAGGCCGACGTGCAGGGCTCGCTCGGCGCCATCCACCATGCCCTCGAGCAGGTCGGCACCGACGAGGTGCGCATCAACATCATCCACGAGGGCACCGGCGACATCACCGACAACGACATCCTGCTCGCGTCGGCCTCGCAGGCCATCGTCATCGGCTTCAACACGAAGCTGGACGGCACCGCCCCACGCACCGCGGAGACGGAGGGCGTCGACGTCCGCCTGTACGACATCATCTACAAGCTCACCGACGACATCGAAGCGGCTCTCAAGGGCCTCCTCGAGCCCGAGCAGGTGGAGACCGTGGAGGGCCGCGCCGAGGTCCGCCAGATCTTCCGGGTCGGCAAGACCACGGTCATCGCCGGGTCCTATGTGACGGACGGCCGGATCGTCCGCGGCGGGGCCCGTGTCTACCGGGCCGGCAAGGTCATCGCCACCGACCGGATCGAGTCGCTGCGGCGCTTCCGCGACGACGTCCGCGAGGTCGCCAGCGGCTACGAGTGCGGCATCGGCCTGGCCGGCTTCCACGACCTGGCCGAGGGCGACATCATCGAATGCTTCACACAGCAGACGGTCTCGCGCGCGCCGAGCGCCTGACGATCGTGGCTGGCCGGCGGCGGCCGTGAGCGAGCGGACGGCCCGCGTCGATGAGCTGCTGCGCGAGGAGATCAGCCGGGTCCTGGCTCGCGAGCTCAAGGACCCACGGATCGGCTTCGTGACCGTCACGCGGGTCGAGGTCACGCCCGACCTCCGCCACGCCACGGTCTGGGCCAGCGTCATCGGCCAGCCCGACGAGCGCCAGCAGACGATGCGGGCCCTGGGACGGGCGATGCCCTTCGTCCGCCACGAGCTGGGCGTCCTGCGCCTGCGCCGGGTGCCCGAGCTGCACCTCAAGTTCGACGACTCAGCCGAGCGGGGCACCCGGGTCCTGTCCATCCTCCACGAGCTGGAGGAGGGCCACGTGCCCGCTGATGAGCCCGTCCGCGAGACGCTGCCCACGCCCGTGCGGGGCCTGGAGCCCGACGCTGCCGGCGACGAGCCGGCATGAGCCTCGTGGATCCGGTCAGCCTCACCCGCGCCGATCTGGCCGCCGTACCGGCCGCGGTCGTCGAGCGCCTCCGCTCCGCACGCCGGGTACTGACCGTCTGCCACGAGAACCCGGAGGCCGACGCGCTTGGCTCCGCCCTCGCTCACGCTCTTCTCGTCGAGGCGCTCGGCGGCCGAGCCACGCCCGTCTGCGCCGATCCCGTGCCCGGGATGTACGGCTTCATGCCGGGCATCGAGCGGTTCCGGACCGCCCCCGACCCCGACCTCGACTACGACCTCATCGTCGTCGGCGACTGCGGCGACCTGGAGCGGGTCGGCGGCGTGCTCAAGGCGCATGCCGAACTGTTCGGCCGGGTGCCCATCGTGGACATCGACCACCACCGCTCCAACCCGGGCTTCGGCGCCGTCGACTGGATCGACCCGAACGCGGCAGCGACGTGTGAGCTGACGACGCTGCTGGCCGTCGCCCTGGGCGTGCCGCTGGACGCGGCCGGCGGCGCCCTGGCGGCGAACCTCGTCGCGGGCGTGGTCATCGACACGGCGAACTTCCAGCACCCCAACACGACGCCCCGGACGCTCCGCGTCGCCAGCGAGCTGGTGGCCGCCGGCGCGCCGCTCTTCGACACCGCGCGGCGCCTCTATCGGACCAAGCCCAACCGTCAACTGAAGCTGTTCGGCCTCGTCCTCGGCCGCCTCGAGGAGGATCTCGCGGGCCGCCTGGTCTGGTCGACCCTGACCGAGGCCGACCGCGCCGTCGTCGCGGCCGGTGACGGGGACTCGGAAGGCATCATCGACCTGCTCAGCCAGTCCGCCAGCGCGGAGGTCGCCATCCTCTTCAAGGAGGCGGGCGGCCAGACCCGCATCAGCGTGCGCACCCGGGAGGGGGGCGCGGACGCCATCGCCCTGTGCGCCGAGTTCGGGGGCGGTGGGCACGCCCGAGCGGCGGGCGCGACCCTCGAGCTGCCCCTGGCCGAAGCGCGACTGGTCGTGCTCGAGGCGGCCCGGCGAGCCATCGCCGCGCTCCGGCCGCGGTGAGACGCGCGGCTCGGGCGCCCGAGCCCGGCGAGATCGAGGGCATCGTCGTTCTCGATAAGCCGGCCGGCCCGACCTCGCACGACCTGGTCGCCCTGGTGCGCCGTCTGTCGGGCGTGCGGCGGGTCGGCCACGGGGGCACCCTGGACCCGTTCGCGACCGGCGTGTTGCCGGTCTTCATCGGCCGGGCGACCCGCCTCGTCGAGTACCACATGGCCGACGAGAAGGCGTACCGCACGGTCGTGGCCTTCGGCGCCCGTTCGACGACCGACGACCTCGACGGAGAGCTGACGGCGGGGGAGGGGCCCTTGCCCGACCGGCCCGCCGTCGAGGCCGCCCTGGCGGGCTTCCGCGGCCCCATCCGGCAGGTCCCGCCCGACTACTCGGCGGTGCGCCTGGCCGGTCGCCGTGCCTACGCGATGGCCCGGGTCGGCGAGAAGCCGGTCCTGCCGCCGCGGGACGTGGAGATCCGGGAACTCGGCCTCGTGGACTGGACCGACGACGCCGAGCGCCCGACGGCCACCCTGGAGCTGCGCTGCAGCGCCGGCACCTACGTTCGGGCCCTGGCCCGCGACCTCGGCGAGCGGCTCGGTTGCGGCGCCTTCCTCGTGTCCCTGACCCGCACCGCGAGCGGGCCATTCCAGCTCTCGCGCGCTCATGGCCCAGACGCCGTCCGCGAGGCCTTCAGCGCGGGCCGGCCGCAGCGCGTGCTGATCCCGGCCGATACCGGCCTGGAGGCCTTCCCGCAGTTCACCTTGGGTGGCGATGACCTCGCCGCGCTCCTGCGCGGCCAGGTCGTGCGGGCCGGGAACCCGGTGCCTCCGCCCGGCAGTTCGCACTACCGAGTGCGCGACGCGAGCGGTCGCCTGGCCGCCATCGCGCGCCTCGAGGGCGGGCGCCTCCATCCCGAGAAGGTCTTCCTCGGCCCCGGCGACTGAGCGGGCGGGCGACGGGCATGCAACGGGTCCCCGGCATCGCGGCGCTGCCCGCGGGCCTGCGCTTCGCGGCCACCCTGGGCGTCTTCGACGGGGTCCACCGGGGCCACCGCGCGGTGATCGAGTCGCTGGTCGCGAGTGCGCAGCAGGCCGACGGCGCCGCCGTGGCCATCGTCTTCGAACCGCATCCCGACCTCGTCCTGCGGGGCATCGCGCCGACGCTCCTGTGCGATCCCGCCGAGCGTGAGGCGCGCCTCGCGGCGCTGGGCGTGACCCATCTCGTCGCCCAGCCCTTCGACCGGGCCTATGCGGCCCATGGCGCGACCGAGTTCGTCGCCTCGCTCGCCGACGGCCGGCGATTGCTGGCGATGGTCATGACGCCCGGCTCGGCTTTCGGCCGAGGGCGCGAGGGGACCGTCGAGATGGTCGGCGGCCTGGGCGACCGAATGGGCTTCCGGGTCGAGCAGGTCAGGCCGGTTCGGGCCGGTGGGGCGGCGGTCTCCAGCTCGCGCATCCGGGCGGCCCTGGCCGAGGGTCACCTGGCGCAGGCAACGGGGATGCTCGGCCGCCGGGCGGCCGTGACCGGCGAGGTCGTGCGGGGCGACGGACGCGGACGCACCCTCGGCTACCCGACCGCCAACCTCGCCTTCGCGAAGCCGGTGGCCCTGCCCCCCAACGGCATCTACGCCGTCGCCGCGACCTGGGGTGGGGACGTCCCGCTGCGGCCCCGAAGACGGGCGCTCGGGGTCGCCTCGCTCGGCGTCCGACCGACCTTCGGGGCGGGCGAGCGGGTCCTCGAGGTCCACCTCCTGGACTTCGACGAGGACCTCTACGGCGAACGCCTGCGCGTCGAGTTCGTGCGCCGCCAGCGGGGCGAGCGGCGCTTCGCCACGGTCGCGGGGCTCGTCGCCCAGATGGCCCGCGACGTGGCTCGAGCGCGAACGATCCTGACCGAGAGGTGAGTCCAGAGCGTCGACCCGTTTGCCGGTTACGACGATCGGCTGTTAGACTGCCCGGCGCAAAGGTTGAAGGAATACGTGGAATCTCGGAGGACCGGGTGCCGCTGACGCGGGAATCGAAGGAAGCCGTCATCACCGGGTATGCCGTCAAGGACGGTGACACGGGCTCGCCGGAGGTCCAGATCGCGCTCCTGACGGAGCGGGTCCGGGACCTGACGGAGCATCTCAAGCGCTTCCCCAAGGACAATCACTCGCGTCGCGGCCTCCTCAAGCTCGTCGGGCAGCGTCGTCGTCTGCTGGCGTACCTCGTACGCAAGGACAACGCTCGCTACCGCGCCGTCATCGGACGGCTGGGGCTCCGCCGCTAGTCGGAGCACCGCGGGTCGCACCGCACGAACGGCCTGGGGCAGATCGCCCCGGGGGATTCGCGCGCCAGGCGTCGGCTCGCTCGACAGGCCAGGTCCGTCCTCCGGCCAATGGAGGACTGATGCCAGTCTCGTTTTCTACGGAGTTCGGTGGTCGCACGCTGACCATCGAGACCGGCAAACTCGCCCGGCTTGCCGGCGGCGCCGTCACCGTCCGTCACGGTGACACCCTCGTGCTCGGCACGGCCAATCGCTCGGAGCCCCGGCCGGGCCTCGACTTCTTCCCGCTCACCGTCGAGTTCGAGGAGCGGATGTACGCCGCGGGCAAGATCCCGGGCGGCTTCATCAAGCGCGAGGCGCGCGCCTCGGAGGCCGCGACCCTGGCGGCCCGCCTGACCGACCGGCCCATCCGGCCGCTCTTCCCGGAGGGCTACAAGGACGACATCCAGCTCGTGATCACGGTCCTCTCGACCGACCAGGAGAACGAGCCCGACGTGCTCGGCACGGTCGCCGCCTCGGCCGCCCTGACCATCAGTGAGATCCCCTTCGCGGGTCCCGTCGGCGCCGTCCGGATCGGCCGGATCGGCGGCGAATTCGTCGTCAACCCCACCTACAGCGAGCTCGCCGACTCGGAGCTCGACCTCATCGTCTCGGGCACCCGCGACGCGATCATGATGGTCGAGGCCGGCGCCAAGCTCCTGCCCGAGGACGTCATGGCCGAGGCCATCCTCTTCGGCCACCGGGCGCTCCAGCCGCTGATCGACATCCAGGAGCAGCTTCGCGAGGCCGTCGGCAAGCCCAAGAACTCGCCGTACCTCGAGCCCGGCACGGGCTCCGTCCTCGACTTCGTCGACGCCGTCGACGCCAAGCGCGAGTTTGCGATCGTCGATGTCGAGACCACCGGCACCGATCCGAAGATGGCCGATCTCCTCGAGATCGCCGTGGTCAAGGTCAAGGGCGGCAAGATCAGCGACCGCTGGTCGACCTTCGTCAAGCCCTCCCAGCCGATCCTCGGCAACCAGATGCACGGCATCACCGACGCCGATGTGGCGAAGGCGCCCCCGCCGGCCGAGGCCGCCAAGCTGGCCATGGACTTCATCGGCGATTCGCTGGTGGTTGGTCACAGCGTGACCTTCGACCTCGAGTTCCTGGCGGAGGCCGGCGCCGCCCGTATCGACCAGGCCCGCCTCGTCGATACGCTGACCCTGGCCCGCGAGGGCTATCCCGATCTCCAGAACTACAAGCTCGACACGCTGGCCGGCTTCTTCGGCATCGACCTGACCCGGAACCACCGCGCGCTGCCTGACGCCGAGGCCACGGCCAACCTGCTCCTGCGCTTCGCCTCCGACCTGCCCGGCCGGATCGCGACGCTCAAGAGCGAGATCGCCGACTCGGTCCGGGCCACCCGTGCGTCCAAGGACGAGGCCAAGACCAAGCTCGAGGCGGCCCGCCGCAAGGCCCGCGTCAGCAAGAGCCTCTGGAGCCTCGTCTACAAGAAGGTCTGCCGGGCACTCGCCCTCGATGAGGGCGTCCGGATGGATGGCCGCGGCACGACCGAGCTCCGCCAGATCTCGGTCGAGGTCGGCGTCCTGCCCCGCGCCCACGGCTCAGGGCTCTTCACCCGCGGCGAGACGCAGGTGATGACCATCGCGACCCTCGGCGCGTCCTCGGACGTGCAGCGCATCGACACCATCAGCCCCAAGACCGAGAAGAAGTACATCCACCACTACAACTTCCCGCCCTATTCGACGGGCGAGAACAAGCCCATGCGTGGCCCGAGCCGCCGCGACATCGGGCACGGCAACCTCGCCGAGCGGGCGCTCATCCCCGTCCTCCCGGCGCACGACGACTTCCCCTACGTCATCCGCCTCGTCTCCGAGTGCATGGCGTCGAACGGCTCGACCTCGATGGCCTCGACCTGTGGCTCGACCCTCGCCCTGATGGACGCGGGTGTGCCGATCTCGGCGCCGGTCGCCGGTGCGGCGATGGGCCTGATCAGCGAGCCCGACGGCCGATTCGTCGTCCTCACCGATATCCTCGGCAAGGAGGACTCGGTCGGCGACATGGACTTCAAGGTCACCGGCACACGGACGGGCATCACCGCCCTCCAGATGGACATCAAGGTCCAGGGCATCAACGAGGCCATCATCCGCAACGGTCTCAGTCAAGCCCTCGCTGCTCGGCTCGAGATCCTCGACAAGATGACCGAGGTCATGCCCGCTGCCCGGGGCGAGATGAGCGACTTCGCGCCGCGGATCACGACCATCAAGATCAATCCCGAGAAGATCCGCGAGATCATCGGCAAGGGCGGCTCGATGATCCGCAAGATCCAGGAAGAGACCCAGACCGAGATCAACGTCGAGGACGATGGCTCGGTCGAGATCGCCGCCGTCTCGGGCGAGAACGCCCGCAAGGCGATCACCTGGATCGAGAGCCTCACCCGCGAGGTCGAGGTCGGGTCGCTCTACCTCGGCAAGGTCACCCGGATCATGGGCTTCGGGGCCTTCGTCGAGATCCTGCCCGGCAAGGAGGGCCTCGTCCGCATCGGCGAGCTGGCCGACTACCACGTCCCGACCGTCGAGGACGTCGTGGCCATCGGCGACGAGGTGATGGTCGTGGTCACCGAAGTCGACCGCCAGGGTCGCATCAACCTCTCCCGCAAGGCGGCCATGCAGCGCCACCTGGCCCGCGAAACGACGCCTGCCTGAGCCTCGTCGTCACCCCTTCGCCGACCGTCGCGGCCGCCGGGAGACCGGCGGCCGCGGTGTATCATCCGGCCGTGCCCCGACGGATCCACGCCTGAGCGAGGCCATGCCCGAACACCCCCTCCGTCCCCTCACCGTCGCGGTCGTTGGCGCCACCGGTGTGGTCGGGCAGACGATGATCGCCGTGCTCGAGGAGCGCGGCCTGCCCATCCGCCAGCTGCGCCCGCTGGCCTCCGGCCGCTCGGCCGGCCGGGAGGTCTTCTACCGGAGCCGGGCCGAGCCGGTGCGCGAGGCGGTCCCCGAGGCCTTCGAGGGCGTCGACGTGGCGCTCTTCGCAGCCGGATCGGGCGTCTCCGCCGAACTGGCCCCCGCGGCCCTGGCCAAGGGGGCGCTCGTCATCGACAACTCCGCCCAGTTCCGCATGGTGCCCGGCGTGCCGCTCGTGGTCTGCGAGGTCAACCCCGACGACGCCGCCGGCCACGCGGGCATCATCGCCAACCCCAACTGCTCGACGATCCAGCTGGCCCTGCCGCTCATGGCGCTGCGGGACGCCGTCGGGCTCGAGCGCGTCATCGTCGACACCTACCAGGCCGTCGGCGGCACCGGCGCCGATGCCATCGCCGAGCTGGAGGCGCAGATCCAGGCCCATGCCGCAGGCCGGCCAAAGGAGGCGTCGGTCTATCCCCACCCCATCGCCTTCAACGCCCTGCCCGAGATCGACGTCTTCCTCGATGACGGCTACTCGAAGGAGGAATGGAAGGTCATCCACGAGAGCCGCAAGATCCTCCACCTGCCCGATCTGCGCCTGTCATGCACGGCCGTGCGCGTGCCGGTCTTCGTCGGCCATTCGGAGGCGGTCCACGTCGAGACCCAGCAGCCCGTGAGCCCCGACGAGGCGCGCCGCCTCTTCGCGGCCGTGCCCGGGCTCGTCGTGGTCGACGATCCCGCCGCCCACCGTTATCCGCTCGCGACCGACGCCGCCGGCAGCGACGACGTCTTCGTCGGCCGGATCCGCCAGGACCCGTCCGTCCCCGACGGGCGCGGGTTGGCCTTCTGGGTGGTCAGCGACAACCTGCGCAAGGGCGCGGCCACGAACGCGGTCCAGATCGCCCAGCTGGTGCTCGAGCGCGGCTGGCTGGCGCCGGCCTCCGGGCGAGCCGGGCGCGCGGCGTGACCGACGAGGAACGCCAAGCGACGCTCGAGGCCATCGCCGGCGAGGTCCGCGCCTGCACCCGCTGCCGCCTCCACGCCGGGCGCACCCATGCCGTCCCGGGGGAGGGAAGCGCTGCGACCGAGGTCGTGTTCGTGGGCGAGGGGCCGGGCGCCAACGAAGACCAGCAGGGCCGCCCCTTCGTCGGGGCGGCGGGCGGCCTGCTGACCGAGCTGTTGGGGGCGATAGGCTGGCGGCGCCCGGACGTCTTCATCACCAACGTCGTGAAATGCCGGCCGCCGGGCAACCGTGACCCCGAGCCGGACGAGATCGCCGCCTGCGCGCCGTACCTCCAACGTCAGCTCGCGGCCCTCGACCCGGCGCTCGTCATCACCCTCGGCCGCTTCTCGCTCCAATCGTTCATGCCCGGCGCCCGCATCAGCACCGCCCACGGCACGGTCCGCCCGGTCGCTCCGGCGACGGGCGCCGCCGACGCCCTTGCCCTGGCCCTCTACCATCCCGCCGCCGCGTTCCGCCAGGCCGGCCTCCGCGAGACGCTCTTCGCGGACATGACCCGCGTCCCCGACGCTCTCATCCGCTCCCGGGAGGCCCGTGCTGCTCGCGGGGCCGAAGCCGTCCCGGTTCCCGTCGACGTCCTTGCCCAACCTTCCGGCCCCCCGGTCGCCGTCACGGTTCCCGCCGGGACGCCGCCGGCCGAGGCCGACGACGATCAGCTGAGGTTCTTCTGACATGCCCCGTTCACAACGCTCGACAGCCGACACCGGCACGCCGCTCCGGATCATCCCGCTCGGGGGCGTCGGCGAGATCGGCAAGAACATGTACGTCTTCGAGTACGGCGAGGAGATCGTCGTCATCGACTGCGGGTTGATGTTCCCGGACGAGGAGATGTTCGGCATCGACCTCGTCGTGCCCGATGTCAGCTACCTGCGCGAGAACCGCCACAAGGTCAAGGCCTTCCTCATCACCCACGCCCACGAGGACCACGTCGGCGGGCTGCCCTACGTCCTGCCTGACTTTCCCGGCGTGCCGGTCTACGCCTCGACGCTGGCCCGGGGCCTGCTCGGCAACAAGATCAAGGAACATCACCTCACCAAGAATCCGCTGCGCGCCCTGGAGGCCGGCGACACGGTTCGGATCGGCGCCTTCGAGGCGACCGCTTTCCGGATCGGCCACTCGATCCCGGACGCCATGGGTATCGCCCTGCGCACCCCGGTCGGCATCGTCGTCCACACCGGCGACTTCAAGTTCGACCACACCCCCGTCGACGGCAAGCTCTCCGACTTCCACCTCCTGGCCAAGCTCGGCGAGGAGGGCGTGCTCTGCCTGCTCTCCGACTCGACCCGCGCCGAGAACCCCGGCTACACGCCCTCCGAGCGGACGGTCGGCGAGGCCTTCCGGGAGATCATGGAGCCGCTCGACGGGCGAGTCATCGTGGCCACCTTCGCCAGCAACATCGCCCGTGTCCAGCAGGTCTTCGACGCGGCCGCGACATTCGACCGGCGGGTCGCCGTCATCGGCCGCTCGATGGAACAGAACGTGCGCATCGCCACCGATCTGGGCTATCTCACCTACGACCCCGCGATCATCGTGGCCAAGGACCGGATCCGCGATATCCCCGACGCGAAGCTGGTCATCGCCACGACCGGTGCGCAGGGCGAGCCGATGGCCGGCCTGGCCCGCATGGCCAATCGCGACCATCGCTTCGTCGAGATCGGCCCGGGCGACACGGTCATCGTCAGCGCCAGCCCGATCCCCGGCAACGAGGAGTACGTCGCGCGCACCATCGACAACCTCTTCAAGCAGGGCGCGAACGTCTACTACCACGCCATCAAACGCGCCCATGTCTCGGGCCACGCCAGCCAGGAAGAGCTGAAGCTCATGCTCGGCCTGACCAAGCCCAAGTACTTCATCCCCATGCACGGCGAGTTCCGGATGCTCGTCCAGCATGGCCGCCTGGCGGCCGAGTGCGGCGTCGAGGCGCAGAACATCTTCATCATCGAGAACGGCCAGCCCATCGAGTTCCTGGCCGACGGCTCGGCCCGCCGGGCGGCGCCGGTGACGGCCGGCTACGTGTTCGTTGACGGCCTCTCGGTCGGTGAGGTGGGCGACGTCGTCCTGCGCGACCGGCGCGCCCTGGCCAACGACGGCATGTTCCTGGTCGTGGTCACGGTCGACAAGCAGACCGGCAACCTCATCGGCCGGCCGGAGATCGTGACCCGCGGCTTCATCGCCGGCAACGACGACCCGCTCATCGCGGCAGCCGCCGACCGCGTCGTCGCGGCGATCCTGACGCCGGGCGATCACACCAGTGAGATCGCCCTCCTCAAGACGCAGGTCAAGGACGGGCTGTCGCGCTTCCTGTACGAGCAGACGAAGCGGCGGCCGATGGTCTTCCCCGTCGTCGTCGAGGTCTGAGCGGGTGGCCCAACGCCGGCGAACGAGCCGCTCCAGCCGCCCGGTAAGCGGCCGGCGCCGATCGAGCACGCCCCTCGTGTCGCCCCAGACCGCGCGCTCGATCCTCGGGGTCCTGCTCCTGGTGGGCGGGGCGGTGACCCTCATCGCTCTCTTCCTGCCTGGTCAGGGCATCTTCAACCGCTATGTCAACGACCTCCTGCGGCCGGCCTTCGGTGCCGGCGCGTGGCTCCTGCCGATCCTGCTCATCGTCGCTGGGGCATTCATCGAGCGGGCGCCCCGGATCGGACCGACCTGGCAGATCAGCACGGCCGGCGGCGCCGTCACCTTCCTCGGCGCGCTCGGGCTCATCGACATCGTCTGGGGCACCGGCTCGAAGCCGGACCAGCTACTCGGCGCCGGCGGCTGGATCGGCTGGCAGCTGGCGAGCGTCCTGACGAAGGTCTTCAGCGAGCCCGGGGCCTTCGTGATCCTGCTCGGCCTGTTGGTCATCGGCCTGCTGCTGCTCTTCAACCTGACCATCCGGGGGCTGCTGGCGCCGCTCTCGACGGGTGGGCGGGTCCTGGCCAGCGCCGTCACGATCGGCGCCGACGCCCGCGACGAGACGCCGGAGCCCCTGAGCCCGCTGCCGGCCCGCAGCGGGAGCCGGCGCGCCGAGTCCGCCGCCGCGGCCGCCGCGGCCACTGCGGCCGCCCCCGCCGAACTGCACCCGCTGCCCAGTCCCGCGCCGATCAGCCAGACGGTGTGGGCCGGACGTGGCGGGCACGGCCAGAACGGTCCGGCCGCTCCCGCGCGCGACCCCGCCGCCCCCGGCGAGGATCTCCTCGAGGTCGAGGACACGCCCACACCGGTCGGCAGGCGCGACTGGCTGCTGCCCTCGGTCGATCTCCTCGATCCTGCCCGGAGCATGGCCAACGGGGTGGAGCTCGACCACGCCCGCAACATCCGGATCATCGAGGAGAAGCTGCGCAGCTTCCAGATCCCGGCCACGGTCACGGCCACGAACGTGGGGCCGGTCGTCACCCAGTACGAGGTCCGGCCCGACGCCCGGGTCAAGCTCTCGCGCATCGAGGCCCTCGCGGACGATCTGGCCATGGCCCTCGCGGCGCGCACCATCCGCATCGAGGCGCCCATCCCGGGCAAAGACGTGGTGGGCATCGAGGTCCCCAACCACTCCAGCGAGGTGGTCGGCTTCCGCGAGTTCATCGGCGACGCCGACATGCTCTCCGCGACCGGGAAGCTCACCTTCGCCCTCGGCCGCGACGTGTCCGGCAAGGCCTACGCGGTGGACCTGGCCCGGATGCCCCATCTGCTCATCGCCGGTGCCACCGGCTCGGGCAAGAGCGTCTGCGTCAACGCCCTCATCACGAGCCTGCTCATGCGCGCCCGGCCGGACGAGGTGCGGCTCATCGTCGTCGACCTCAAGCGCGTCGAGCTGTCCGCCTACGACGGCCTGCCCCACCTGCTCACGAACGTCATCGTCGAGGCCGCTGATGCCAAGGCCGCCCTCTACTGGGCGGTGGCCCAGATGGAGGAGCGCTACAAGGCGCTGGCCTCCCGGACCGAGCGCAACATCGCCGCGTACAACGCCAGCCCGCGGGTCTCCGAAGAGGAGCGCCTGCCCTACATCGTCATCATCATCGATGAGCTGGCGGACCTCATCATGCGCGAGGGCCGCAAGGTCGAGGACCCCGTCGTCAAGATCGCCCAGAAGGCGCGAGCCGTGGGCATCCACCTCGTCCTCGCCACGCAGCGTCCCAGCGTCAACGTCGTGACCGGCCTCATCAAGGCCAACGTGCCCAGCCGCATCGCCTTCGCGATGTCTTCCAACGTCGACAGCCGGACCGTCCTCGACCAGCCCGGCGCGGAGGACCTCATCGGCCGCGGCGACATGCTCTACCAGCCCGCCGACCTGCCCCGACCGGTGCGCCTGCAGGGCGTCTTCGTGAGCGACGCCGAGGTCCGGGCCGTGACCGAGCACTGGCGCAAGCAGGCGCCCGAGCCCGAGTACGACCCCCTCGTGGTCGCCTTCACGGACGGCGAGGGTGGCGTCGGCGGCCAGTTCGGCTGGCTCAGCGCGGTCGTCGAGGACGACCTCGTCGCGCGGGCGGCGGAGCTGGTCACGAGCAGTGGCAGGGCCAGCACCTCGATGCTCCAGACGAAGCTGAAGGTCGGCTTCAACCGGGCCAGCCGGCTCATGGACGACCTCGAGCGGTTCGGGATCATCGGCCCCGGAGACCCGCGCAACCCGGCCGTGCCGCGCCAGATCTACGGGCCCGAGAATTGGCTGCGGAGCATGGCCGACGTGGACGACGCCGGCTACTGACGGCCGCCCGACCGGCCGTGGCCGGTCGTCGCGTATCCTTACGGCCCGGCCTGCGTGCCACCGGCCGGCAGACCTCCGATCGCGTGCCAGAGGTACCGTGACCATCGCATGACTGCCCGCGACCAGGCCCGTCCGAGCACCCGCCGCCTCGCCGGCCGCGCCACCGTCCGTGAGCGCGAGCGCCTCGAGGCGGCCCTGCCCGCGCCCGCGCCCATGCCCATCGGCGGGCCGCGCCTCGGCGAGCTGCTGCGCGTCGCCCGCGAGCGTAAGGGCGTCGACCTCTACCGCGCCGAGCGGGACACGAAGATCCGGGCCAAGTTCCTGGCCGCCCTCGAGCACGGCGACTTTCGCGACCTGCCCGGGGCGGTCTACACGAAGGGTTTCCTGCGCAACTACGCGATCTACCTGGGGCTCGACCCCGAGGCCGTCCTGGCCCGCTGGAAGTCCGAGGTCGGCGAGACGCGACGCCAGGAACCGACGATCGTCGTGCCCCGGCTCGACGCCCCACGGGGTGGCCTGACCATCACCCGGGGGATCATCGCGACCGCGATCCTGGCCGTCGGCGTGATCGCCTTCGCCAGCTACATCGCGCTCCAGATCGCCCGTTTCCAGCAGCCGCCGGCGCTCCTCGTCGACCAGCCCGCGGTCAGCCAGGCGACGACCGCGACGACCCTCATCAGCGGCCACAGCGACGCCGGCGCGACGATCTCGATCGCGGCGGCGGGGCAGCCGGCCCTCCAGACGACCGTCTCGAGCGACGGCACCTGGCAGCTCGAGGTGCCCCTCAGGAAGGGCCAGAACACGTTCACGGTCAAGGCCACGGATCAGGCCACCCAACGGGACTCTCCGCCGGTGCAGCTCATCGTCACGGTGCCCATCGCCCTCGGCCAGGAGGCGCCGACGCTGACCGTCACCAGCCCGACCGACGCGACCTCCGTGACCAACGGCGCGATCCCGGTCCAGGGCACGACGAACGGCCAGAAGATCGTCGTCAGCGCGACCTACCAGGGTCCGGTCGGCGTTGATCCGGGCGCCAAGGCCACACCCCAGCCGCCCGACGACCCCGCGGCCATGGAGATCGCCGTGGACGATGCCGGATCGTTCTCGGACGCGTACCAGCTTGCGCCCGGCCGCTGGCAGCTGACGATCACGGCGACCGACGCGGCCGCGAAGACGACGACGATCCTGCGCAACGTCTCGGTCGCCTACACCGGCGTGGATCTCATCGTCCAGGTCAAGGGCAGCCCGGCCTGGCTCAAGGTCTGGGTGGACGACACGGTCGTGACCGGCTATGCGAGCGGCGTCAACACCAAGGCCGGCAAGACCCTCGAGTTCGCGGGCACGACCAGCGTCGAGGTCCGCACCGATGATCCCGCGGCGACGTACTTCACCTTGAACGGCGTGCCCCTTGGCAGCCTCGGCTCGGGCGCGAACCCGCAAACCTGGAAGTTCACCCTTTCCGCCGCGCCCGAGAAGACCGGGCGCACGAACTGAGCCCGGTGCCGGCTCCTGCCGACGCGGGCCTGGTCGCCCTCGCGGCCACGGTGCTGGAGGCCTTGCGCGGACGCGGCCTGACCCTGAGCACCGCGGAGTCCTGCACGGGCGGGCTCGTCGGCCATGCCCTGACCGAGGTGGCCGGCGCCAGCGACGTCTACCGGGGCGGTGTCGTGAGCTACGCCGATGACGCCAAGGTCGCGCTCCTCGGCGTGCCGCCTGCGGCGCTGGCCGCGCACGGCGCCGTGTCCGCCGAGGTCGCCGTGGCGATGGCCGAGGGCGCCCGGGCACGGCTCGGCACCGATGTCGCCACGGCCGTGACCGGGATCGCCGGCCCGAGCGGTGGCACGCCGGACAAGCCTGTCGGGCTGACCTTCGTCGCCGTCGCCGACGAACGCGGCCACGACGTTCGCCGCCATCTCTGGAGCGGTGATCGGGGAGCCAACAAGCGGGCCAGCGCCGAAGCGGCGTTGGCCATGGTCCTCGAGCGCCTGGGGCGAGCGACGCTGTGACGCGCTCGGCAGAGGAGATCGGCCGGGGGCTGGCCGCCGCTCGCGACGCCCGGCCGATCCCGCCGGGGGAACGGATCCACGTCGTGGGCGCGGCCGGGGCAGGCGCCTCGGCGGCCCTGTTGCTGGCGGCCCGGGCGGGCGCACAGGCGTCGGGCTGCGACCCGGGCGCACCATCGCCCTACACCGCGGCCGCCGAGGCCGGTGGGTTGGTCGTCGTGCCTGCCCATGATCCGGCCCACGTGGTGCGCGAGGGGCGGCCGCTGGTCGACCGCCTGGCGGTCACCAAGGCGCTGACCGCCGTCGCCCCCGACCATCCGGAGCTGGTCGCGGCGCGCGAGCTGGGCATCCCCACCGAGCCGTGGCAGCAGGTCGTCGCCGATGTCGCCGCGGGCCGCGGCGCCCGGCTCGTCGGAGTCACCGGCACGCACGGTAAATCGACGTCGGCCGGCTGGCTCCTGCACGTCCTCGTGGCGGCCGGCCGCGACCCATCCGGGTCGCTGGGCGCGCTGCTGCCACGGGCCACCCTCGGCGGGGCGCCGGCCACGGCGCGCTGGGGGGGCGGACCGGACTTCGTCGTCGAGGCCGACGAATACGCCGGCAACTTCGATCCCTTCCGGCCGGCCGTCGCCGCGCTCCTCGACGCCGAGTGGGACCACCCGGACGTCTTCGCCGACGAAGCGGCCGTGCTGGCCGTGTTCGAAGGCTGGATCCGGGCCATGCAAGTCGGCGCAGACGGCGCCGAGCCCGTCCTCGTCGCCAATGTCGGCGACGCTGGGGCGGCGGTCATCGCCGGCCGGCTGCGGGACTGGGCGGGGCGGGTCGTGACCGTGCGGCTGGAGGGCGGCCACGCGGCTCCCGCGGCCTCGGTCGTGGGCCGGCTGAAGACGGCAGCGGGGGGCCGGGATCACCTCCGCGTCACGGGCCTCTCGGGTGGGCCGCTGGAGGCGACGCTCGCCCTGCCTGGGCGCCACAACGCCGCCAACGCCCTGGTCGTGGCCGCGACGGCGGATGTCCTCGGGGTGCCCGTCGGGGCGATCGCCGAGGGATTGGCCACGTTCCCCGGTGTCGGGCGGCGGCTGGAGCTGAAGGGTGAGGCGCGGGGCGTCGTGGTCATCGACGATTACGGCCACCATCCGACAGCCATCGCGGCCTCCATCGCCGCGCTCCGGGGGCACTACCCCGGCCGGCGCCTCTGGGCGGTCTACGAGCCGCTCACCTACCACCGCACGGCGGCCATGATGGAGGCCTTCGCGGCCGCCCTGGCGGCCGCGGACCGGGTGGCGATCGCCGACATCTGGGCGGGCCGCGATCCGGACACGTCGATCGCCTCGGCCGGCGAGCTGGCCCACGCCACCACGGCGCTGGGGACGCCGGCCATCGCGCCGGGCACGGTGGAGGCGACCGCCGATCGCCTGGCCCGGGAAGTGCGCGAGGGCGACGTCGTCCTGGTCATGGGCGGCGGCCGCTCGTACGTCATCGCCGAGCGGCTGATGGCGTTGCTCGGCGGCTAGAATCCGGCCATGACCGATCTCTCCCACGGCGACGCCCAGGACCTGCTGGCCCGCTACAAGCGGGCCTGGGAAACGCGCGACGTCGACCTGGCCCTGTCCCTCTTCGCCGCCGACGCCGAGTTCCGTTTCGATCCCTTCGAGGCCCCCCTCGCCGGCGCGAACGCGATCCGGGCCTGGTGGAACGCGATCGTGGCGGCGATCGCCAACGTCGACTGGGACGTGGAGCGGATCTGGCTCTCGGGCGACAGCGTGCTGGCCAGCTTCCACGCCGCCTGGACGGACAGGACCAGCGCGGAGCGCTCGCGAACCCGAGGCTTCCTGGCCTTCGAGCTGGGCCCGGACGGACTCGTCCAGCGCCTGAAGGACTGGTCGCGCACGAGGCCGGTCGGCCGCGATGCGACGTTCTCGCCGGTCGAGCCGGCCGCGCCCGTGGCCGGGTAGGGGCGAGATGGCCGGCGAGGTCTCCTTCGACGTGGTCAGCGAGTTCGACAGCCAGGAGCTGGTCAACGCTCTCGACCAGGTCCGGCGCGAGATCGCCACACGCTACGACTTCAAGCACGCCACCGTGGAGCTGGAGCTGGGCAAGGAGGACATCACGCTTCTGACCGACGACGA
>JBIOIE010000003.1:0-19064 GCA_044449605.1 Candidatus Limnocylindrales bacterium
CGCCGTCTGCGCCTCATGTGGCGCGCCGCTGGTGCCTGGCGCGAAGTTCTGCGCCGAGTGCGGCACCCCGACCCAGGCCGCCGGGCGCCCGGTCGCGCAAGGCGCCGCCACCACGATGGCCGGCACCCCGGCTCCTGCGCCGGCCGCCGAGGCTCCCGTGGCCGAGCGGCGCCTCGTCTCGGTCCTCTTCGCCGACCTGGTCGGATTCACGGCCGCCTCGGAGAAGCGCGATGCCGAGGAGACCCGCGAGCTGTTGAGCCGCTACTTCGACCTGGCCCGCGAGCGGATCGAGCGCTACGGCGGGGTCATCGAGAAGTTCATCGGCGACGCGGTGATGGCCGTCTGGGGCGCCCCGACCGCCTTCGAGGACGACGCCGAGCGGGCGGTCCGAGCTGCGCTGGACTTGGTGGCTGCCGTGGGCGGGTTGGGTGATGCCACCCGGCCGCTCCAGGCGCGCGCGGCCGTGCTCACGGGCGAGGCTGCCGTGACCCTTGGCGCCGAGGGCCAGGGGATGGTCGCCGGGGACCTCGTCAATACCGCCGCGCGGCTCCAGTCGGTGGCCGACGCCGGCACCGTCCTCGTCGGCGACTCGACGCGGGAGGCGGCGAGCGCGTCGATCGTCTTCGAGGAGGTCGGCGAGCGCACCCTCAAGGGCAAGGACCTGCCCGTCGCCGCCTGGCGAGCCCAGCGCATCGTCGCCGGCCGGGGCGGATTCGGGCGCTCCGAGGGTCTCGAGGCCCCCTTCGTCGGCCGGGACGAGGAGCTGGCCCTGCTCAAGGACCTCTTCCACGCCACAACCCGCGAGGGCCGGGCGCGCCTCGTCTCGATCACCGGGCAGGGCGGCATCGGCAAGAGCCGCCTCGCCTGGGAGTTCGAGAAGTACATCGACGGACTCGTCGAGACGGTGCGCTGGCACCAGGGCCGCTCGCCCTCGTACGGCGAGGGCGTCACGTTCTGGGCGCTCGGTGAGATGGTCCGGCGGCGGGCCGAGATCGCCGAGGGCGAGGGCGCCGAGGCGACCGTCGAGAAGGTCCGGGCGATGCTCGAAACGTTCGTCCCGTCGGAGGACGAGCAGCGCCAGATCGAGCCCGCCATCCACGCCCTGCTCGGGCTCGAGGGCGCGCCGGAGCTGGAGCGCGGCGAGCTGTTCGCCGCCTGGCGGCTGCTCTTCGAACGCGTCGCCGCCACCGGCACGGCGGTGCTCGTCATCGAGGACCTGCAGTGGGCGGACGCCGGCCTCATCGACTTCCTCGAGAGCCTCGTGACGTGGTCGCGCAGCCATCCCATCCTCGTCATCACCCTCGCCCGCCCAGAACTCCTCGAGACTCGGCCTGGGTGGGGCGGCGGCCAGCGCAACTTCACGAGCCTCCACCTGGAGCCGCTGCCCGAGGCGGCCATGCGCACGCTCCTCGACGGCCTCGTGCCGGGTCTGCCGACAAGCGCCGCACGGGCGATCCTGGAACGAGCCGAGGGCATCCCGCTCTACGCCGTCGAGACCGTGCGCATGCTGGTGGCCGATGGCTCACTCGTGCGGGACGGCGACAGGTACGTCCTGGCCCGCTCGCTCGACCGGCTGTCCGTCCCGCAGACTCTTCACGCGCTGGTGGCGGCTCGGCTCGATGCCCTCGACGCAACCGACCGGTCGCTCCTCCAGGATGCCTCGGTGCTGGGGCTGAGCTTCGCGGTCGGTGCCCTGGAGGCCCTGGCCGGCGTCCCGAAGGCGGACCTGGCGGCCCGGCTGGAGGACCTCGCCCGGCGTGAGTGGCTGCACGTCGAGACCGATGCCCGTTCGCCCGAACGGGGGCAGTTCCAGTTCACCCAGAGCGTCATTCGCGAGGTGGCCTACTCGACGCTGGCCCGGAAGGACCGGCGCCTGCGCCATCTGGCCGCGGCGCGCTACTTCGAGGGCCGCGACGACGCGGAGCTGGCGGGCGTACTGGCAAACCACTACCTGTCCGCCTACCGCAATACCGCCGAGGGTCCCGAGGCCGACGCGCTCGCGGCCCAGGCGCGCATCGCTCTAAGAGCCGCGGCGGAGCGGGCGACGAGCCTGGCCTCGCCGCTCCAGGCCCTGGCCTTCCTGCGCGAGGCGCTCACCGTGACCACCGATCCGGCCGAGCGGGCGGCCTTGCTCGAGCGCGCCGGCGGGGCGGCGATCGACGGCGCCCGCTATGACGAGGCCGTCGAGCTGTTCGAGACCGCCGTCGACTGGCATGGCTCCCAGGGTCACGCCTCGGACAAGGCGCGGGTCTTCGCCCACCTGGGCACCGCGCTGATCCTCTCTGGCAGGCCTCGAGATGCCGCGGTGCGGATGGCGGCGGCGGTCGACGAGGCCGGCGGGCGCCAGGACGACGAGGGTATGGCTTATCTAACGGCGGAGCTGGCCAGGGCCTGGATGCTCGACCTGCAGGGCGAACGCGCCATCACCATGGCGGACCGCGCCATCGCGGCCGCAGAGCGCCTCGACCTCGTCGGCGTCATGACCGAGGCCCTGATCACGAAGGGCACGGCCCTCGGCCGCCAGGCTCCGCGCGAGGGCATGGCCATCCTGTTCGGGGCCAAGAAGCTGGCTGAGATCTACGGCTTGATCCGTTCCGAGGTCCGGGCCGCCAACAACCTGGGTAACCCGATCGCGAATGAGGACCCCGACGCGGCCATGGAGCTGTCCCGGCGGGGCCAGGAACTGGCCACCCGGGTCGGGTCGCGCGACGCGGCCGAGAAGGCCAGCGTGGGTGTCGGCTTCTGGCACTACGAGCGGGGCGAGTTGGAGTCCGCCCTCGCGGTCTCTTCGGACGTGGACGCCGAGGACCTGGGCGTCCTGACCCGCCTGGAGCTGGCGGCCGTGGCCCTGATCACGAACGCGGCCCTCGGCCGCGATGCCGAGCGACGTCGGATCGAGGCCCTCATCGCATCGCTGCAGACCGGCGTCACCAATCCTGAGTACCTGGCCGCCTTCGTCGGCAACAAGGCGGTCGTGGCCTTCATCCAGGGCGATGACGACGAGGCCTCCCGCCTGGCCAAGGAGTTCGCCCGGCGGGACAGCGAACCGATCTGGGCCACGACGATGCTCTACCGGGCCGGACTCCGGCGGCGTTCCCTCGAGGAGGTCCGCACGGCCTTGTCGGCGTACCGTGAGGCGCCTGATCGCGGTCGCGTGATCGCAGCCAGGGGCCTGGCACTGGAGGCCGGCGTCACGGCCCTCGAGGGTGACGTGGCCAGGGCGGTCGAGCAGTTCCGCGAGGCGGAGCGACGGCTGCGCGAGCTGGGCATGTCCATGACCATCGCCGAGGCGCAACTGGACCTGGCCATGGTCCTGGCCGGCACGCCCGAAGGTCGGACGTTCGCCGCAGACGCTCTGGCGGCGTTCGAGAGGATGGGCGCCCGGCCGTTGGCTGACCAAGCGCGCGCGCTCCTTGGCGATGCCGCCACGTTGAAAGTGAAGGCCGCGAAATCCTCCGGGGTCGACGCGGAGAGCCGCGTGGGCTGAACTTCAGTTCAGGCCGCTGTAGGCGTGCAGGCCGCTGAAGTAGAGGTTCCCGAAGAGCGTGAAGAGGATGGCCCCGAAACCGACCACAAGGATCAGCGCGGCCGGCCGTCCGGCCCAGCCCCGCGCGGTCCGCGCGTGCAGGTAGACGGCGTAGATGAGCCAGGTCACCAGCGCCGAGGTCTCCTTGGGATCCCAGCCCCAGTAGCGGCCCCAGGCGATCGAGGCCCACCACGAGCCGAGGATGATCATCGTCGCGAAGACCGGGAAGCCGATGATGACCGCCCGATAGGCGACCTCGTCGAGGACCCGATGGGAGGGCAGCCACGCGTAGCGATCACCCGGCCCCTGGGCGAGATAGGCCACGGCGGCCCCGAACGACGTCGCGAAGATGCCGTAGCTGATCATGGCCATGGCCACGTGGATGGTCAGCAGCGGGGCGTTGTCGAGGGCCGGCACGAGCGGCTCGATGGTCGCGGGCAGGCTGGCCGCGTAGCCGACCAGGAAGAGGGCCACGCCGAGGGGCAGGAAGCCCAGCGCCCGGATCGGGTAGCGCCGGCCGAGGAAGAGGTAGCCGGCGATGATGCCGAAGGCAAAGGCGACGCAGAACTCGTACATGTTGCCCCACGGCCCGCGGCCGACGATGATCGCCCGCACGACCATCGAGGCACCGATGAGGATCGCCGCGAGCCAGGTCCCGACATTCGCGAAGGCGGCCGCGGTGTCGCCCGGCCCGCGCTCGCCGGCGAGGGCGATCGAGCCGCCACTGGCGCCGATCGCGACGAGTTCCAGGCGGCCCACCCCGGCCACGGCCGGGCTGCGGCGCGCCTGGGCCAGCAGCGTTGCGTAGGCGACGTGGCAGGCGAAGGCGAAGAGGAGGCTCAGGCCGCCGCCGGTGAACAGGTAGAGCGAGAACTGCGCCACGGGACGGTGCTCCTTGCTAGCCGGAGGGGGGACGCATGGCCGGATCAGGCGACCGCGGCACCGCCTTCAGGGGGCCGGCCCGTGCGGCGCACGGCCAGGGCCGTCTCCGACGCCCCGAGGACGTACCTGGTGCCGCACGCCCGGCAGGTCTGCTGGCTGACCGGGCGGAGGGTCTCGTCGACCGCGCAGCGCACGCTCAGCTCGTCGCCGCAGACGGCACAGCGGGTGGCCCGGGGCGGATAGACCAGCTCGTCGCGCGAGCAGTAGGGCACGTTGGCCGGCACGAGCGGCGACCCGGCGTCGTCGCGCGGGACGGCCATCGGCGCGGGCTCGGTCGAACGGACGCGGAAGCGTGGCCGCTTGGCCATCTGGTAGGCCCAGTAGAGCAGGACCAGGGTGAGGATCGGACCCGTCACGAGCAGGAAGGTCGCGATGGGCAGGAGGTTCGTGACCAGGTCGTTCCAGTCGGGCAGGAGGACCTTCGTGAGCAGGTCGATGAGCCCGTGGAAGAGCTGCTCGAGGCCGTGCTGGAGGTCGGTCACCGCGGCATCCTAGCAGAGGCCCCCATCAGCGATCCGGGCGGCCCCGGTGGGCGTTGCCGCGCTTCCGGGTGGCCCCCCGGCCGGGCTGCCAGCGCCTCTGGGCGGCTCCGTCGGGTTCCTCCCCGGCGCCGTCTCCGGGCGCCTGGCCCGGCGCCGGCCGGGGCATCCCGCCGGCTGGTCTCGGGGGCCGGGCGGAGGCGATCGACGAGCCTGCCGGGGCACGGGGACCGCGTGGCGGAAGGGCCAGACTGGCCTCGATCCAGTCCAACCGCCGAGCGATCCCGCCGAGGCCGGTCACCCGGTCGCGCAGGGCCCGGTCGTCGGAGACGGCGACGACCCGCGCACGCTCGACGGGCGGCCGCTCCTGGACAAGGCGGACGATGACGTCGTCGGCGCTGAGCCGGCCGGCGTGGCGGATCTCGACGTTGGGCCCGGCGGCCTCGCGCATCGGCGCGCCGGGGTCGGGCGGTCCGTCAAGGACGACGATGGCCTCCATCCCCGGCGGCATGGCGGCCCGCAGCCGCGCCAGCAGGATGCGTGCGCCGACGGGACCGGGGCCGGCGGCCGTTCGATGCAGGAGGTTGTTGCCGTCCACCAGCAGCAGGCGCACGCCCTCGAACGGCGCCAGCCGGCTCATGCCCCTACCATCCCGGCGTGCTCCTCATCGTCGACCTGGACGGGGTCGTCTACCGCGGCTCCAGCCCGGTGCCGGGCGTGCCCGCGTTGCTGACGGCGAGGGTGGCCCTCGGCGACCGGGTCGTCTATGCCACCAACAACTCGCGCTGGCACCGCTCCGACTACCTTGCCCGCCTGCAGAGCATGGGCGCGCCGGTGGGCCGGGACCCGATCGTCACCGCCGCCCGGGCGACTGCTCTGCTCCTTGCCGAGGAGCCCGTCCCGCCCCGCTGCACGATGGTCTTCGGCGGCCCGGGCCTGACCCGCGAGCTGCGCGATGCCGGCCTGCGCACCGTGGCCCCGACGCCCTACGGACTCGCAGCCGGACCGGACGTCGTCGTCGTCGGCGTCGATTTCGGCCTCGGCTACGAGCGCCTCAGCATCGCCGCCGAGGCCGTCCGCCGCGGCGCCCGCTTCGTGGCCACCAACCGCGACCCGGTCTACCCGGGCCCCGAGGGCCTGCTTGCCGGGGCCGGCTCGATCGTGGCCGCCCTGGCCGTGGCCTCCGGCCGCGAGCCGGACCTCGAGGTGGGCAAGCCGGGGCCGCGGCTCTTCGAGGCTGCGGCGGCGCTGGCGGGCCTGCCGGCGCGCGAGGCCGTCGTCATCGGCGACGGCCAGTGGACGGATATCGCCGCCGCCCACGCCATCGGCGCGCGCAGCGTGCTGATGCTCACCGGGGTGACCAGCGAGGCGCAGCTGGCCGGCGTCCCCGCCGCGCAGCGGGCCACGGCCGTGGCCCACGATGCGGCCGAGCTGGCCGTGATCCTGGAGCGCTTCGCCGCTCAAGCGAGCCGATCCGCGGAAGCGAGCCTATCCGCGGAAGCGGGCTGATCCGCCGAACCGGGCTGACCCCCGGCCAGCAGCGGCTCGGCGGCCGCGAAGACGTCGAACTCGGTCAGCAGGCGCGCCCGGACCGGCTCGTCGTGGTGCAGGAAGGCGGCCTCGAGCGCATGCCGGTCGAGTCGCCACAGCTCGGCCAGGGTCAGCCCCAGGCTGGCCCGTGCGCGCGCGTACTCCCCGACGAGGGTCAGCGCGGCGACCGTCCGGTCGTCGGTGCTCAGCGTGGCCGGGGCCCCGCTGCGCACGATGCGGGGCAGGGGATGGGCCGCGAACGCGGGGTAGTTGCCGGCCTGGATGTTGCTCGTCGGGCATAGGTCGAGGGTCACGCTCCGGGATCGCAGCTCGGCCAGCAACGCTGGGTCGTCGCCGGCCGGCGCGCCGTGGGCGATGCGGCTCGGTCCGAGAGCCAGGGCGCGCCGGACCTGGGCGGCGCCGCCCCACTCGCCGGCGTGGACGGTGATGCCCAGGCCGGCGCCCCGCGCCACCGCGTAGGCGGCCGCGTGGGCGAGCGGGTCCGGGAAGTCTGCCTCGGGCCCGGCCAGGTCGAAGCCGGTCAGCCCGTCGGCCAGGAAGGCGGCCGACGCCTCGGCCACGGTCACGTTGAAGGCCGGGTCGTGGCTGCGCAGGGCCACCGCGATGAGCCGGACTTCGATGCCGGGCCTGCTCCGCGCCGCGACGGCCGCCCGCCCGGCGCGGACCCCGGCCACGACTGCGGCGATCCCGTCGGGGAGCGAGAGCCCGCCGCGGACGTGGAGCCCGGGCCCCCAGCGCACCTCGACGTAGCGCGTGCCGTCGAGGGCCACGTCCTCGACCAGCTCGGCGGCCACCCGCTCGAGCGCCTCGGCGTCCTGGAGGATGGCGATGGGCAGCTCGAAGCGGCGCAGCAGCTCGGCCTGGTCGGTCATCCGCTCCGGGCCGACCAGTCGTTCGGCCAGCGCGGCCAGGTCGAGGTCCCCGCCCAGGCCGCGCTCGCGGGCCAGCTCGAGCGCCGTCGTGGGCCGGAGCGAGCCGTCGAGGTGGAGATGCAGCTCGGCCTTGGGCATCCGGCGCAGGAGGGCCAGGTCGGCCGGCGCCAGCCCGGCCGTGAGCGGGTCGTCCTCGAGGCGCCGTTCGAGCCGGTCGAGGCTCCTCTCCATCACGCGGCGGATGGTAGGCCGCGCGGGGCCCCGAGGGACGAGACGGCTAGACTGGCTGCCGATGGGCCTCCTGATCGCCATCGTCCGGGCCGTCGTGTGGGTCTTGGCCGTGCTCTTCATCGGCCTCGGGGTAGCCGGCGTCAGCCAGGCCGTGAACCCCGTCCCTGACGAATCCAGTCGTCCCGAGCTGTACGCCGCGGCCGAGCGCGAGATCGCCCCCGCCATGTCCCGCCTGGTGACCGAGCTGGACGCCCTCGACGTGCCGGTCGAGGCGCTCGCCGCGGCGGCGCGTGCGGCCCTGGTCGATCTGACGGCGCGTGACACGGCCTCGGTCGCCCGGGACCTGGCGTCCGGCGAGGACCTGGTGGCCCAGATCGGAACGCATGCGCTGTCGGTCAGGGCGGCCCTGGACGCACTGCCCTACGACGAGAGCTCCGACCGGATCCTGCAGGCCACTCGGGTGCGGATCGCGGCGGCTCGCCAGGCGTTCGACGACGTCAAGGCCCTGGCCGACCTGTGGGCCCGGCTCGAGGCGGCCACCGCCCCGACCACCGACCTCGTGACCGCCCTGACGGCCCACGACCAGGCTACCTTCGAGGCCATCGGCGAGGGCGCTGCCGGGCACTACGCGGCAGCGTTGGGGGACCTGGCCACCGCGAGCGCCCAGCTCGACACCGCCCAGGGGATCCGGGACCGCGTCGCCAAGCTCGTCGACACCTCGACCATCGACCAGTGGATCCAACGCAATCGGGGCTACGACGCCGCGCTCGTCCGCCTCTACAAGGACCTGCGCGCATCGCGGGGCAAAGCCACCGCCGCTCTGCGCAAGGAGCTGGCCGCCGTCGACAAGGCCCGCCAGCTGCTGCCGCCCGACACGCGGGCCCTGGTGGTGATCGTCGGAGACCTCGCCAAGGGCGGCCTCAACGACACGGCCATCGCCATCGAGCTGGCTCGGGGGGCGCTCGCCGACGCCATCGCGGCGGTACACTAGCCCGCCCGACCGGCGGCGCCGGCCCGACAGCCCACGCCCTTCCCATCATGGAGCCCCACGACCCATGCGCATCAGCGTGACTACTCACCAGCCCTGGGACGTCGACGCCGACGTGCTGGCCGTGGCCGTCGCCTCCGACCGCGATCCGGACAGCGCGATGAGCGAGCTCGATCGGCGGCTCGACGGCGCGCTCGCGGCCATGCGCCTGCTCGGCGAGCAGACCGGCGAGGCCTTCAGTGGAACCGTCGTCAAGGCCCGCGTGATGGGTGTCGACTGGATCCTGGCCATGGGCGTCGGCGACCTCGACGGGTTCGACCGGCTGGCGGCGCTGCGCTTCGGGGCCGCGATCGAGCGGCGCCTGGGCGGACTGGCCGTCAAGCGCCTGGCGGTCTGGCTGCCGGCGGCCCTCGCTGGGCACAACGAGCTGGACGAGCGGGTGCTCGGCGAGCTGGTGGCGCGCGGGGTCGTGGAGGGCGCGTATGAACCGGCCGCCATCTACCGCTCCGAAATCAAGGACGCCCCGCCGGTCCTCGACGAGCTGATCCTCGTCGTCCCGGGCGGGGACCAGGCGGCCATCACCGAGGCTGCCGACCGGGGCCGGATCATCGGCGAAGGCGCCGGCCGCGCCCGGACCCTGGCCCAGCGGGCCAGCAACGACGTGAGCCCCGAGGTCCTGGCCGACGAGGCGACGGCGATCGCCAACGCGCACGACCTGGCCATCGAGATCATCGGGCCCGAACAGGCCACCGAGATGGGCATGGGCATGTTCATGGCCGTCGGACGCGGGAGCGACAACCCGCCCCGCCTCATCGTCATCCGCTCGGGCGGCGCGCGGGCCACCGACGGTCGCGGCCGCCTCCTGGCGATGGTCGGCAAGGGCGTCACCTTCGATTCGGGCGGTATCTCCATCAAGCCAGCGGCGCGGATGGAAGAGATGAAGATGGACAAGGCCGGCGCCTGCACGGTCATCAGCGCCATCGCCACCGTGGCCACCCTGCGGCCGGGGCTGCCCCTGATGGCCGTCGCGCCGGCGGTCGAGAACATGCCCGGGCCCCACTCGACCCGGCCAGGTGACGTCGTCCGGGCCCTCAACGGCAAGGTCGTCGAGATCGAGAACACCGACGCCGAGGGCCGGCTGATCCTCGGCGACGCCCTCGTCTACGCCGAGCGCCAGGGCGCCACCCACCTCGTCGACGTGGCCACCCTGACGGGGGCCGTGGAGCGTGCCTTCGGCAAACTCGTGACCGGCGGCTTCGGGACACCCCAGGAATGGTGGGACGAGGTCGTCGAGGCCGGCGCCCGGCAGGCCGAGCGTTACGTCCAGATCCCTCTCATCGCCGACTACAAGGTGGGCATGGAGTCCTGGTACGCGGACTTCAAGAACACGGGCACGGCCGACGGGTCACTGGTCCGCAGCGGCCTCTTCCTCAACGAGTTCGTGACCCGGCCCTGGGCCCACCTGGACATCGGTGGCACCGGGTACCTGCGCGACGCGACCGCCTGGGCCGCCCGGGGAGCGACCGGCGTCACCCACGCCACTCTCGTCGAACTGGCGCTGCGCGGCACCTGACCCCGCCGTGACGACGCTCGGCGTGGCCTTCGCGATCGTCGGCCTGATCGTCGGGTACGCCGCCGACCGCCTGGCGGCCCGCTGGCCGGCCCACCCGGATGGCACGACGCGGCGGCGCGACTGGCGGACCGTCGTCCTGCCCATCGGCGCGGCCGCCGCCTTCGGGGCGCTGCCGTCACGCTGGAGCGAGCCCCTCGACCTGGCCGTCCTGGTTGTCTACTTTGCGGCGCTGACGGTCCTGGCGGCCGTGGACCTCGACCAGAAGCTGCTGCCGGATGTGCTGACGCTGCCCCTGGCGCTCGTGGCCGGCGGCCTGGTCCTGGTCGGCCACGACCCCCTCCTGGCGGCGAAGGATCAGCCGCTCCTCAGCGCCGTGCTGGCCGGCGCCGGCGCGCCGACCATCCTCTTCGCCCTCGACCGGGTTGCCCACGGGGGCCTCGGCGCCGGCGATCTCAAGCTCGCCGCCGGGCTCGGGCTGATCTCCGGTGTGACCCGGCTCTTCGAGGGCCTGCTCCTGGCGTCCGTCGGGGCGGGCCTCGTCATCGTGGTGCTCATGGCGATGCGCCGGCTCGGCCTGCGGACGGCGATCCCCTTCGGGCCCATCCTGGTCGCCGGGGGCATCCTCGCGGCCCTCTCGTGAGGCCCCCCAGGCGCCCTCCACGCGTTCCTCAGCGGGCACTCGACGGGGCAGGTATCATCTGCCCAGCCGGAGCTGTCCCGCGATCGTGCCTGGTCGGGGCGGCGCACCACCGGCGGGCTGTGTCACCGAGCGCTGCGAGGCGCGGGAAGGAACCTGCCTGCACGATGATGCGAATCTGATGCGCCGATCGCGACCCTCGCTGCGCCGTGTCCTGCTGACGCTGCTGCTGGCCGTCCCCCTCATCTTCTCGGGGTTCTCCAGCCTGCCTGGGACGAAGGCCGACGCGCTTTCCGACGCGCTCGCCCGGCAACAGGCGCTGCAACGCCAGATCGCCGCCCAGAAAGCGGCCCTCTCGTCGCTCAAGGCGTCCGAAGCCCGGCTCCACGACGCGCTGGCCGCCACGGCCGGCCGGCTCGATGAGATCAACACGAACCAGGACGCGGTCCGTGCCCAGATCGTGCTGGCGACCCAGGACCTGGCCGTCGTCCAGGGCCACTACGACGAGGTCGCCGCCGAGCTGGCCCACCTCGACTGGACCCTGGGCGTCCTGGACGACGAGCTGGCCCAGGGCCAGGACGACCTTGCCTTGCGCAAGGGTCTCCTGGCCCAGCGCCTCGCCGACGCCTACAAGCTCGAGCGCACGAGCCTGCTGGAGCAGATCCTCGCCTCCAGCTCGCTGACCGATGTGCTCGCCCAGGTCGGCACGTACCTCCGGGTCGGCGATCAGGATGCCGCCCTGGCGGCCGAGATCGAGGCCGAGCGCGCGTCCCTCACCGACCTGCGCAAGACCACGGACGCCACCCGCTTCCGGACCGACCAGCTGCGCGCCGAGGTCGCCGGCGAGCTGGCCACGCTCCAGAGCCAGAAGGCCCTCCTCGACGCCGCCAAGGCACGGCTGGACAAGCTCGAGGCCCAGACCCAGGCCCTCCAGGCGAGCCAGGCCGCGTCGTTCGCCAAGATCGCCAAGAACCAGGCCGCGGCCGCCGCCCTGCTGGCCAAGGAAGTCGCCGACGCGGCGAAACTGCAGGCGCAGGTCGACGCCCTGGTGCGCGCAGCGATCGCCAAGGGCGGCATCCCGGCCGTCTACAAGGGCAGCCTGGTCTGGCCGTTGCACGGCTGGATCTCCCAGGAGTTCGGCTGCACCGGCTTCAGCTGGGAGCCGCCGCTGGGCAACTGTGCGCACTTCCATAGCGGCATCGACATCGTCGCGGCCAACGGCGCCCCGATCCGCGCGGCCGGGCCCGGGGTGGTCATCCTGGTCGGCTACAGCTCCTGGGGCGCCGGCGCCTACATGGTCATCATCGCCCATTCCTCCAATCTGGTGACCTACTACCTGCACCTCCAGCCGCACAACGCGCCCGGGATCCATGCCGGCGCGATCGTGACCACCGGGGAGGTCATCGGCTACGAGGGCTGC
Organism: Candidatus Limnocylindrales bacterium; assembly: GCA_044449605.1. Taxonomy (GTDB): domain Bacteria; phylum Chloroflexota; class Limnocylindria; order Limnocylindrales; family CSP1-4; genus CSP1-4. Next base: position 12,220 of record JBIOIE010000003.1, read on the forward strand.
ACCGGCATCTGCACCGGGCCGCACTTGCACTGGGGCGTTCAGCTCAACAAGACCTGGATGAACCCGCGCCTCTTCCTCTGATCGACGCGGGGGTCCCCGGCCGCGACGCGGTGTAGCATCGCGTCATGAAGCGGGTCATGGCGGTCGTCCTCGCCGGCGGCGAGGGCGAACGCCTCTCGATCCTCTCCAGCCTGCGGGCCAAGCCGGCCGTGCCCTTCGGCGGCAAGTACCGGATCATCGACTTCGCCCTCAGCAACTGCGCCAACTCGAGCATCGACAACGTCGTCGTGCTGACCCAGTACAACCCGCGCTCGCTCATCGACCACATCGGCCTGGGGCGGCCCTGGGACCTGGACCGCAACCAGGGCGGCGTGCGCATCCTGCAGCCATACATCACCCGCGGTCGCCCCACCGAGTGGTACCGAGGGACGGCGGACGCCGTCCTCCAGAACATCGAGACGATCCGCCAGGCGCCGGGCGACCTGGTCCTGATCCTGGCCGGCGACCACATCTACAAGATGGACTACCAGCCCTTCATCCAGGCCCATCGGCGTCATCGCGCCGACGTGACCGTCGCGGTGCGGCGCGTGCCCCTCGGCGACGCGCATCGCTTCGGCATCCTGGCCCTGGGCGAGGGCGGGGCCGTCGTCGACTGGGAGGAGAAGCCGGCCAAGCCCAAGAGCGACCTGGCCTCCATGGGCATCTACGTCTTCACGAAGAAGGCCCTCCTGCGCTGGCTCAGCGACGACCGCTCCGACTTCGGGCGGGACATCATCCCGGCCATGCTGGGCGGGGGCGGACGGGTCTTCGGCTACCGCTTTGACGGCTACTGGCAGGACGTGGGCACGATCGAGAGCTACTGGCGGGCCAACATGGACCTGCTCGCCGATCGGCCCCAGCTCGACCTGTACGACCGCGACTGGGTCATCCACACTCGCTCCGAGGAGCGCCCTCCGGCCCACATCGGTCCCACCGCCAACATCCACAACAGCCTGGTCAGCCACGGCTGCATGATCGCCGGGACCGTCGAACGCTCGATCCTCTCGCCCGGCGTCCGGGTCGAGATCGGGGCGGTCGTCCGGGACAGCATCGTCCTCTTCGACTCGGTCATCCGGGCGGGCGCCATCGTCGACCGCTCGATCATCGACAAGCAGGCCTCGATCGGGCCCAACGCCCACATCGGCGAGGGCGACGACTTCACGACGCCCAACCGCCAGGAGCCGACCCGCCTCAACACCGGCATCACCGTCATCGGCAAGCGGGCGATCATCCCCCGCGGCGTGCGCGTCGGGCGCAACTGCCGGGTCGCGGAGGGGGTGCGCGCGTCCGACTTCAGCACAAGGGTCATCCGCAGCGGCGGCTCGGTGGGCCGTAGCCCCGTCGAAGCGCCGGCAACGGTGTCCGCGCGGCGCCGGGGCCGCAGCTGACGCCGAACCCGGATCGATCCCCCGGCGCCGCTCCCGGCGCGGCCCGTCTCGACGCCTGGCTGCGTGAGCTGCGGCTCGAGCCCGTCGGCAGCGCCGAACGCGACGGCATCAGCAGCCGCGACCTCGTCCTCGACGGCCGCCGCCGGAGGGGCATCCGGCTGACCCTCATCCTCGCTCCGGACGTCGGCCTCGTAGCCTGGGTCCACTACGCCTCCGCTCCCGGCGACGGCCTGCGCAGGACCTATCGGCAGCTCCTGAAGTGGAACGACGAGCTGCCCTTCGTGAAGTTCGGGCTCTCCGCGGACGACGACGTCGTGCTCTCTGCGGAGCTGGCCCCGGCCGGCCTGGACGCCGATGCGCTGGGCCGGACGGTCGCCCGCCTGGTCGCCGTCTGCGACCTGCTCCAGGAGGCGTCCGCCGGATTCCTGAAGTCCGCGCCTGGCCCGGCCGAGACGACGAACGAGAGCACGGCCGAGCACGCGGGAGGGGGAGGGGCCGCGGGCCCGACGGCGCTGCTGGAGCGCTACGCCCCCGATCTCGCCGAGCTGGACCCTTCCCGGACCTGACGGCCATGCCAGCCGAGCCGCAGCCGGATCGTCCGCGCCGGCTCCCCCGTTCGCGCGAGGTCCGCCGGTCGCGCAAGCTGGCGCTGGCCGCGCTGGCGGTGCTTCTGTGGCCCCTTGCCGGGGTCGTCGCGCCGGCCGCCGTCCCGGCCGCTCAGGCCGCCGCCGATTCCCAGGTCAGCGGCGCGACCACCTACACGATCGATCCCGCCGCACGCGCTGTGCATGCGCAGGTCAAGCTCAGCGTCCGCAACACCAAGCCGGATTCGTTCTCGACCAGCGGCGCCATCCGCTACTACTTCAACGCCTGGGGCATCGCGGTGCAGGACGAGGCCAGCCATGTCCGCGCCACGCGCAACGGGGCGGCGGCACACGTCGCCATCCGGCAGAGGACGGGCTACAAGCTCGTCGAAGTCTCGATCAGCCCGGCCATCTTCTACGGTGCCACGGCCAACCTCGCGATCGCCTACGACCTGCCCGACGGGGGTGCCCGTTCGAGCAGTCAGGTGCGCGTCGGGGCGGCCTTCGCGACCTTCGTCGCGTATGCCTTCGGGGACGACCAGGCGACCGTGAAGGTCGTCGTGCCGGCCGGCTACGTCGTCACCACCAGCGGGGATCCGATCCGCAGCGAGTCGGACGCGACGGGCACGCTGCTGGTCACCGACGGCAGCGTCGACGACCAGAGCTGGTACGCGGTCGTGACGGCCGAGAACGATGCGGCCCTGCGTCTGCAGACGCTCAGCCTGGCCATCGGCGGCCAGGATCGGGTCATCGAAGTGCGCGCCTGGCCGGAGGACGAGCGCTGGTCCACGACCGTCGCCGACGAGCTCGCCCGCGGATATCCCGACCTCGCCCGGCTGATCGGCCTGCCCTGGCCGCTGAGTCGTCCCCTCGAGGTGCGCGAGGCGTACACCCCGCTGCTCGGGGGGTACGCGGGCTTCTACATCCAGGGCCAGGCCGGCGCCCTGGACGAGATCCGGATCACCGAGGAACCCGACGGCTTCGTCATCCTCCACGAAGCCAGCCACGCCTGGTTCAACGGCGACCTGTTCAGCGACCGCTGGATCGGCGAGGGCCTGGCCGACCAGTACGCCTCCCTGGCCCAGGTCGACATCGGCGGTGACGCCACGGCGCCCGACGCGTTCGAGCGCAGCTCCCCCGTCGCCTTCCCCCTGGAGGACTGGCCGCCGCCCGGCTACGACACGCGGGCCGGGGCCGCCGATCGGGAGCACTACGGCTACTCCGTGGCCTGGCTGCTCGTGCGCTCGATCTACACGGAGGTCGGGCCCCAGGCGATGCGCGCGGTCCTCGCGGCCGCGGCCACCGACCAGACGGCCTATGTCGGCCGCGACAAGGCCGAGACCCGGAGCCCGAGTATCAAGCCTGATTGGCGCTACTTCCTCGACCTGCTCGAGCAGCGGGGCGGCTCGGCGTCGGCTGCCGGCCTCTTCATGACCTGGGTCGTCAGCGCCGCGGACCAGCCGGTCCTCGCCCGGCACGAGCAGCTCCGGAGCGCCTACGCCGCGCTCGTCGAGCGCGGCGCCGGCTGGCTGCCGGGCCTCGCCATCCGATCGCCTCTGGCGGGCTGGGACCTGAGCCTGGCGAGCGGTCAGATCGACGAGGCCGGGCGGGTCCTCGACCTGCGCGCGCGGATCGCCCCGCTCGAGAGCGCTCTCGTTCTCACCGACGGGGGCGCGCTGCAGGCGGGCTACGAGAGCGCCGCGAACTCGTACGACGAGCCGGTCGCGCTGGCGACCGAGGAGCTGGCCACGCTCGGACGACTCCAGGCAGCGGACGCCGCGGTCGGTGCCGTGCGCGGTCCGCTGGCGGTGGTCGGTCTGTGGGGCTCCGATCCGGCGGCTGGGCTGGCGGCGGCGGAGCAGGCCTACCGGTCGGCCCACTTGGCGGCCGCCGGGCAGGATGCCGATGCGGTGGCGGCGCTCATCGCCGCTGCCCAGGGCGCCGGCACGGCGCGCCTCGCGCTCGGGGGCGGATTGGCCGGCATCCTCCTGCTCGCCGGGGGCGGGCTGGTCTTCATCGGACGCCGGCGGCCCGTCGGTGCGGCGATGGTCACGGGAGCCGAAGGGGCGCCCAGCGAGCCCCCTGCTACACTCGGCGCCCCGATGGCGGCCGAGGTGGCGATGCTTCCGCCGTCGAGCGCAGCGGGCGAGGGAGACGAGGATCGTGAGGCGGATCCAGGCCCATGACTGAGCGGTCGATGCTCCTCCGGCGGCCCTCGTCGGAGATCCTCTCGGGCGAGTCGGCGGACGTCTACTTCGCGCGCGCCGAGGAGATCCTCCGGCGCGAGGGTCTCGATCCCATCGTGACCATGGAGGTGTTCGCGCGCGAGGAGGCCGTCCTGTGCGGCATCGACGAGGCCAAGACGCTCATCGCCCACGTCCTCGAAGGTGCCGCCGGGGACGCGGTCAGCGTGGAGGCTCTCGACGACGGCGACACCATCGCGCCCAAGGAGATCGTCCTGCGCATCCATGCCCGCTATCGGCAGTTCGGGCTGTACGAAACGGCGGTGCTGGGGATGATGGCCCAGTCCACCGGCTGGGCCACGGCGGCCCGGGAGTGCGTCGAGGCGGCGGCGCCGCAGCCCGTCATCAGCTTCGGGGCGCGCCACGTGCACCCGGAGGTGACCGACACCCTCGACTACGCGGCCATCGTCGGTGGCTGCGTGGGCGCCTCGACGCCGGCCGGCGCCCGGTTGGCCGGCCTCGCGCCGACGGGCACGATGCCCCATTCGCTCGTCCTGATCTTCGGCGACACGGTCAAGGCAGCCGAGGCCTTCGATCGCGACCTGGGACCCGATGTCCCCCGCATCGTCCTGGTCGACACCTTCCGCGACGAGGCCGAGGAGGCGCTGCGGGTCGCCGAGGCCCTCGGCGACCGCCTCTATGGGATCCGCCTGGACACGCCGGCCGAGCGTGGCCGGGTCACCGCCGATCTGGTGACCGAGGTCCGGGCCCGACTTGACCAGGCCGGCTACGAACGCGTGAAGATCATCGTCAGCGGCGGCCTCGACCCCGACCGGATCCGCTACTTCAAGGAGAACGGCGCCCAGGTCGACTCGTTCGCCGTGGGTTCCTACATCAGCGGCGCCGCGCCGATCGACTTCACCGGCGACATCAAGGAGATCGATGGCCGGCCCATCGCCAAGCGTGGCCGGATCCCCGGCCTGACGCCCAGCCCGCGCCTCAAGACGGTCGACCTCGCCGCCTGGCGCGCCAGCTAGCCGATCCCATGGCGGACGAGGGCGGCGCGGCCCGGCCCATGGATCCCGGCGAGCCGGAGGAGGCCGCGTTCGAGCACCTCTTCGAGCGCGAGACCGCCTACGGCCTGCTCCAGCGCGCCCGTGCCCTGCAGCAGGGCCGCCACCATGCTCAGGCTGCGGTCCTCCTCGAACGGGCCTTGCGCCTCGAGCCGGGCAAGGGCTCCATCCTCGAGCCGCTCGCCCGGGCCTACTACAACAGCGGCCAGCTGGCGCTCGCCGCGGAGGTCTTCGAGCGGCTCATCGAGATCGACCCGAGCACGGCCTGGGGCCACTTCGGGCTCGGCCAGTGCCTGAAGCGCCTTGGGCGTCCGACCGAAGCGCGCAAGCATCTTCGCCTGGCGGTCGCACTGGCACCCGAATCGGACCTCTACCGGAGCGCCCTCGTCCGGCTCGGCTGAGCCTCCTCGGCCGAGGCCCCCCTCTCTAGAGGCGGCCGGCGTCGCTGAGGCGGGCCACCCAGAAGATGCCGACGAGGCTCTTGGCGTCCTCGATCTCGCCTGCCTCGGCCCGAGCCAGGGCCTCGGGCCAGCTCAAGCGGACCAGGGCGAGGTGTTCGTCCGCCTCCGGGCCGGCGTAGTCGGGGACGGCCACCAAGTCGCGGGCAAGGTAGAGGGTCATCGCCTCGCTGGCGAAGCCGGGCGCGGTCCAGAAGGTGCCCAGGCGCCTCCAGCTCCGGGCCTCGAAGCCGGTCTCCTCGGCCAGTTCGCGAGGTGCGGCGGAGTCGGGCGCCTCGATGCTGCCATCCGCCTGGCGATCGAGGGTCCCGGCCGGGATCTCGAGCAGGACCCGGCCGGCGGGCGAGCGGTACTGGCGGACCATGAGGACGTCGTCCCCGTCGAGGGCCACGATGGCGACCGCGCCGGGATGGTCGACGACCTCCCGCTGGTGCAGGCCGCCCGCGGCGTCCTCGAGGGTGTCGACGCGGAAGGTGATGAAGCGGCCGCGGTGGACGGTCCGGCTGGCGACGGTGGTCTCCAGGAGGTCCTCGTCGGCCATCGCCGGAGCATACAGAAGTCCCATGCCCACCCGTACTTCTTGCCCATATCGCGGCCGGGACCATCTTCTGGATGATTTCGGCCCCATCGGCACGCATGAACGGGGGGTGCCGGTGGTTTCGGGTGATCGAAGTGGAGGTTGGCAGCGGATGGCGAAGTTCAAGACCCTGGCGTTCCGGTTCGCGCCGGTGCTGGCGCTGGGAGCCGTGTTGTTCCACGCCGCGAGCTGGCGCTGGTAGCACCAAGACCAGCGCCCAGCCCGCTTCGACGGCGCGCCGAGAGGCGCGCCGTTCGTGATTCCCTAGGCCTTCCCGGCGATCCCCTCCACGGCTTCGAGCAGGCGGTCGACCTCTGCGGCCGTGTTGTAGTGGACGATGCCCAGGCGCAGGAGGCCCCCCGACTCGGCCAGGCCGAGGCGTTCGACGAGGCCCTGGGCGTAGAAGTCGCCGTGCCAGGCGAAGATGCCCTGGCGCCCCAGCTCCTCGGCCGCGTCTGCAGGGTCGACGCCGGAGAGCGTCACCGAGACGGTCGGTGTTCGCTCCTCCAGCCGGGTCCGACCGGCGATGCCCCAGATGCGCAC
>JBIOIE010000004.1:0-19027 GCA_044449605.1 Candidatus Limnocylindrales bacterium
CGTGGACGTCCGTGACGGACTGCGCTACACCGACGACCATGAGTGGCTCGGGCTCGACGGGGACGTCGGGCTCGTGGGCGTCAGCGCCTACGCGGCCGACCAGCTGGGCGACATCGTCTTCGTCGAGCTGCCCGCCCCGGGCACGAAGTTGACCGCCCGCCAGGCCTTCGGAGTCGTCGAGTCGGTCAAGGCCGTCTCCGACCTCTACGCGCCGGTCGGCGGCGAGGTCCTGGCCGTCAACGAGGCCCTCGCATCGCGGCCAGAGCTGGTCAACCAGGACCCCTACGGCGAGGGCTGGATGATCCGCCTGCGCCTCTCCGACGCGGCCGAGGCCGACGCCCTCAAGGACGCTCCGGACTACCGCAGGCTGATCGAGGCCGGCTGACCCGATGGCCTATGGACCGCACACGCCCGAGGATCGGGCGCAGATGCTCGCCGCGCTCGGCATCGACTCGATCGAGCCCCTCTTCGCCGACATCCCCTTGGCCGTACGTGCGGACGGCCTGGACCTGCCGCCGGCGCTGCCCGAGCAGGCCCTCGCCGCCCGGATGGAGCGGCTCGCCGCCCGCAACCGGGTGGACCTGGCCAGCTTCCTGGGCGCGGGCGTCTACCGCCACTACATCCCCGCGGCGGTCGACCAGATCATCCTGCGCGGGGAGTTCTACACCGCCTACACGCCCTACCAGCCAGAGGTCAGCCAGGGCACCCTCCAGGCCATCTACGAGTACCAGTCGCTGCTGGCCGAGCTGACCGGCCTGGACGTCGTCTCAGCCTCGCACTACGACGGCGCCGCCGCGACGGCCGAGGCGGCCCTGATGGCCGTGCGCGCCACCCGCCGCGAGCGGGTCCTCGTCAGCCGGGCGGTCCACCGCCACGCCATCGAGACGATCCGGACCTACTTCGCGCCGGCCGGCCTCGTCCTCGACGAGCTGCCCACCCTGGCCGACGGGACGACCGATCTGGCCGCCCTGGAGGCCGCCCTCGGGGAGGGAACCCCGGTCGCCGCCGTCATCTTCGGCCAGCCCAACGCCTTCGGGCTGCTCGAGGCGATGCCCGAGGCGGCCCGCCTCGCCCATGGCGCCGGCGCGCTCTTCGTGGCCGTCATCGAACCCGTCTCGCTGACCGTGCTCGCACCGCCCGGTGAATACGGCGCGGACATCGCGGCCGGGGAGGGCCAGCCGCTCGGCATCGCCCCGCAGTACGGCGGCCCCTACCTCGGGGTCCTGGCCTGCAGCGAGGCGCTCATCCGCCAGATCCCCGGCCGGCTGGTGGGCAAGACGACCGACCTCGAGGGCCGGCGGGCCTTCGTGATGACCCTGCGCGCGCGCGAGCAGGACATCCGCCGCGACAAGGCGGCCAGCAACATCTGCACGAACCAGGCGCTCTGCGCCCTGGCCGCCACCGTCTACGTGGCCACCCTGGGGCCGCACGGCCTGCGCGACGTGGCCGCGGGCGGCGCTGCCAAGGCGCGCCGGCTCGAGGCGGCCCTGGCCGCCGCGGGCGCCCCCCGGCTGCACAGCGCGCCGTACCTCAACGAGTTCGCGGTCGCAGTGCCCGATGCCGCGCGCGTCCACGCCGCGCTGCTGGAGCGGGGCGTGCTGGCCGGCCTGCCCCTCGCGCGCTGGTTCCCGGACGACCCGGCCCTGCGCGATGCCCTCCTCGTCTGCGCCACGGAGGTGACGACGGAGGAGGAGATCTGGCGCTTCGGCGACGCGCTGCGAGCGGAGCTGGCGACTGCTGGTCGGGTCCCGACGGAGGCGGCCCGATGACCGCCCCGGATGTCGAGATGACGACCAGCCCCGACCTCGGCCCGCGCACGGCCCTCGGGCCGATGCTCCAGCCAACGCTCATGGAGCTGTCGCGGAGCGGTCGAGGCGGCGGCAAGGTAGCCCATCCGCCGGCCGATGCCCTGGACGGCATCCCGGCCGGGCAGCGGCGCGTCCACCCCGCGGCCCTGCCCGAGCTGAGCGAGCCCGAGGTCGTGCGCCACTTCGTGAACCTCTCCCACCTCAACTACAGCATCGACTCGGGCTTCTACCCGCTCGGCTCATGCACGATGAAGTACAACCCCAAGATCAACGAGTGGGTGGCCCGCCTGTTCGGCTTCGGGAAGCTCCACCCCCTCGCGCCCGACGCCCTCGCCCAGGGCACCCTGGAGGTCTTCTGGGAGCTGGAGCAGCTGCTCTGCGAGATCAGCGGCATGGCCGCCGTGACCCTCCAGCCGGCTGCCGGCGCGCACGGCGAGCTGACCGGCATCCTCATGGTCCGGGCCTACCACGAGGCGCGCGGCGACCACGAGCGGCGCGAAGTCATCGTCCCCGACTCTTCCCACGGCACGAACCCGGCGACGGCCTCGATGGCCGGCTTCCGGACGGTCACGGTGCCTTCCGACGCGCGCGGCGGGGTGGACCTCGACGCGCTCCGGGCGGCCCTCTCGCCGCGCACCGCGGCGGTGATGCTGACCAACCCCTCCACCCTGGGGCTGTTCGAGGACCGCATCGTCGAGATCCTCGAGGCCGTCCACGCCGCCGGCGCGCTGGCCTATATGGACGGCGCCAACATGAACGCCATCCTGGGTAAGTTCCGGCCCGGCGCCGCCGGCTTCGACGTCATGCACTTCAACGTCCACAAGACGTTCAGCACGCCTCACGGCGGGGGCGGGCCCGGCGCGGGACCGGTGGGCGTGGCCGAGAAGCTCCTGCCCTATCTGCCCTCGCCGCGCGTCCTGCGCGAGGCCGACGGGACCTTCCGTCTGGAGCGGCTGGGCGAGCGGCCGTCCTCGATCGGCCGGGTGCGGGCCTACCAGGGCAGCGCCGGCGTGCTCGTGCGCGCGTACGCCTACATCCTCGCCCACGGCGGCGAGGGCCTGGTCGAGGTCAGCGAGGACGCCGTCCTCGCCGCCAACTACCTGAAGTCGCGCTTGGGCGCCGAGTACGAGATCCCCTTCGAGCGGCCCTGCAAGCACGAGTTCGTGGCCTCGGCAGCGGCGATCAAAGCGGCCACCGGCATCCGCACCCTCGACATCGCCAAGCGGCTCATCGACAAGGGCTACCACCCGCCGACCATCTACTTCCCGCACATCGTCGAGGAGTGTTTGCTCATCGAGCCGACCGAGACGGAATCGGTCGAGACGCTCGACGCCTTCGCGGACGCCCTTCTCGAGATCGCCGACGAGGCCCGGCGCGACCCGGAGCTCGTCCACGGAGCGCCCCATACCGCACCCGTCCGGCGCCTCGACGAGGCCACGGCCGCCCGCCAGCCGGACCTCCACTGGCGGAGCATGACCGGCGCCGAGACGCCCTGCCCGCAGTGAAGCGGGCGGCGGGGGCGCTCCTCGCCGTGGTCCTCGCGCTCTCCGGCTGCACGTCCAGCCCGACCCCGAGCCCGAGCCCCAGCTCGACGCCCGCCCTGCCCACGGCGACGGACGCCATCGCCGCCGGGACCCTCCGCTTCGCCATCGCGACCGAGCCGTCCGGCTTCCTGCCGCCCGCCCTCGACCCCGGCACGGCGCGCATCCAGCACTTCATCTACGACGCCCTCTACCGGCTGGACGCGCGCCTCGCCGCCGTGCCCGACCTGGCTGCCGGTCCGCCTTCGGTCAGCCCGGATGGCCTGACCTGGACGATCCCGTTACGCGCCGGGGTGACCTTCAGCAACGGCAGCGGTTTCGGGGCCGCCGACGTTCTGACCACGTACCAGCTGGCCCTCTCCCCGGCCTGCCCCTTCGGCGATCTATGCCCGATCGCCCAGGACCATCTCCAGAGCGTCACCAAGGACCGAGCCGGCGACGTCGTGCTGAAGCTCGGCGCTCCGTTCGCGGCCCTCCAGGCCGAGCTCCTGGCGGCCCTGCCGATCCTGCCCTCGGACGCCTTGGCGGCCAGCCTCGGACGGCTCCTCGACGGCGCCTCGGACACCGATCCGGCGACGCTCCAGGCGACGGTCGACCGGATCTCCGGGGCCACGAGCTCCGAGGACTGCCTGGCGCCCAGCCCGCCCAACGGCTGCGATCCGGGGGACTACGTGGCCGAACTGACGGCGATCGCCACGGCGGCCCACCTGCCGCCCATCGACCCGCGCCGATTCGTGGATGACGCAGGAGCCCAGGACCGGAGCGCCTACGGATCGGCGCTGCTGGCCGCCGCCCGCTCCCTGGCCCAGGTCCTGAGCTCGACCAAGACGGACCAGCTCGCGGCCGCCCTGCCCCTCCTCGACTTGAACGAGGCGCCCATCGGCACGGGCGCCTACCGCTTCGCCCGTTACGAGCCCGGCGCCTTCGTCGAGCTGGTGCGGCGGGGCCGGGTCAGCGGGGGCACGCCGGGACGCATCCGGGCCATCGTGGTCGCCGACCCGACCGCGGCCACGACGGCCCTCCTGTCCGGCGATCTCGAGTGGCTGCCCGAGGTCGCGCCGGAGATGGCACCTACCCTGGCCGACGACCCGGGCGTGCGCGTCGCCGCGCGGCCGAGCGGGACCGAGCGGGCCCTCGTCTTCAACGTCCGGCCCGGCCATCCTTTCGCCGACCCGGCCGCCCGGCTGGCTGTCCTCCGCTGCGTCGATCGGCCCGCCCTCGTCGCCGCGGCGACGAACGGACAGGGCCTGCCCGCGACAAGCCTCGTCGCCCCGGCCTCGTGGGCGTTCGCCCCGGGACGTCCGCCGACGGTCGATCCGGCGGCCACCCGCCGGGCGCTCGAGGCCGCCGGCTACCAGGCCGGCGCCGATGGCATCTATGCCCGCGCCGGAGTCCGCCTCTCGGCTCAGCTGGTCGTGCGCCCTGGACGGGCCGACCTGGCCGCCCTGGCCGCCGGCCTGTCGGTCGACCTGCGCGACTGCGGCATCGAGCTGACCGTGCAGGAGGTGGCCTTCAGCTCGGACGTCATCCTCGCCGCCCTCGAGTGGCCCAACACCTTCGACGTCTTCCTGGCGGCCCTCCACGAAGGCCCCGACCCGGACGTGGACCTGGGCTGGCTGGGCAGCAGCCACGTGACCACGGCCATGGATCCGGGCGATGCCAACTTCGGGGGCTGGAGCGACCAGACCACCGACGACCTCCTGGCGCAGGGCCTGGGCAGCATGAACCAGCTCAGCCGGGCGACCACGTACCGGGAGCTGCAGGCCCATCTCGCCGCGGGCGTGCCGGTCGTGCCCCTCGTCCTCGACGTCGCCTACGGAGCTGTCTCGACGCGCGTTCGGACGGGCGATGCGGCGGTCGATCCGGGGCTCATGACCTACGAGCAGGGCATCGACGACTGGACGCTGACGGGGCCCTGAGGGGGCGTCCATTCCTTGACACTCGCTCGCGGGCGGACCCTATAATGCGGCAGCCGTTCCGGGACCCAACGTGGGAGACGTCTGCGCGCCTGCGCGAACGTGGACAGGGGTCTCGCGGACGAACGGGACGATCGGGCGCCACAACGGCCGCCCGAGGTTCGGACACAGGAGGAAGGACGCCGATGAGTCTTCGGACTCGACAAGGTTTGGCACTCTTCGGGACGGTCATCTTGGTGGCCGCCGCGTGTGCCTCTCCGACGACCACAGCAACCCCCACAACCCCGGCGGGCCCCACGGCCACGACGGGCAGCGGAACGCCGGTCCCGAGCGGGCCGACGACCGGCGGGACCCTCGTGATGGCGGAGTGGCAGGCAGCGAGCCAGCTCAATCCGTTCTTCACCACCGCCTTCACCAGCTTCGAGGCCCTTGGGCCCTCGATGCGCGGCCTCTACACCATCGACAACGACGGCAACTGGGTGCCCGACCTGGGTACCGAGGTCCCGTCCGTCGAGAACGGCGACCTCGTCCTTGATCCGTCCGGCAACGGCTTCACCATCACCCTGAAGATGAAGCCCGGGCTGAAGTGGTCGGATGGCGCCGCGATGACCATGAACGACTTCAAGTGGACCTACGACTGGGCGGTCACGACCGCCATCGCGGGCCTCGGCTGCGCGGGCTGCGCGTCGTTCGTCCCGGTCATCGACACGAGCCTCACCGGCGCCGCCTACTGGGCGCCCGCCAACCAGTACGTCAAGAGCATCGACGTCGCGGCCGACGGCCTCAGCGCCACGGTCGTGTTCCGCAAGAACTATGCCGGCTGGCTCGGCTGGGCGTCGACCGCGCCGCTGCCGGGGCAGTTCTGGAAGAACGTCGCGCCGGATCAGCTGGCCAAGGCTGCCGCGACCGACAGCCCGCAGCTGGCCTCGATCCCGTGGTCGGGACCGTTCATCATCACGTCCGGTTCGACCGACGGCATCGACTATGCCAAGAACCCGAACTGGGCCGGCGGCCCCGTGCCGTCGCTCGATGCCCTTCGCTTCCGCTACTACGGCACGAAGGACGGCGAGATCACGGCCTTCCTCAACGGTGAGGTCGACCTCGCCTTCGACATGACCCAGGCCGACTACCCGGCCATCCAGGGTGTCGATGCCGCCGTCGGCAAGGCCGAGCTCGACTCGGTCTGGCAGTACGAGCACCTCGACCTCAACACCTCTCACCCCGGCATGAGCGACCTCGCGGTGCGCACGGCGATCGCCCAGTCGATCGACAAGCAGGGCCTCGTGGACGTGCTCTTCCCCGGTGCGGGCGTCGCGCCCGCCTGCTCGCCGGCTCCGCCCGGCACCTGGTGGCGGACCGAGACGACCTGCCCGGCCTACGATGCCACGGCGGCCGCCAAGACCCTCGATGACGCCGGCTGGACAGTCGACGCCAACACCGGCCTGCGCACCAAGGATGGCGTCGGCCTCCGCTTCAAGATCTGCACGAGCTCCGGCAACCCGACCCGCCTGACGACGGTCGGCAAGATCGCGCAGTACCTCAACGCCATCGGCATCCCGTCGGACATCCAGACCGCCGATGCCGGTAGCGTCTACTTCGCCGGCTGGGCCGACACGACCCCGCAGACGCAGTGCTCGATCTACCGGGGCACGTACGACATCGCCCTCTTCGCCTACGTCCTGGGCGGTGACCTGTACGGCAACTACTACTACACGTACGCCTCGTCGCAGATCCCGTCGGACAAGAACCCGAACGGGAGCAACGACACCCGCCTCAACAACCCCGACGTCGACGCCGCGCTCGCGGCCCTCGGCACCGAGGTCGACCCCGCCAAGCAGAAGGCTTTGGCGGCCACCTTCCAGACCGCCTACGCGGCGACGATCGCCGAGATCCCGCTCTACTACCGAGCGGAGACCACCGGTATCGGCGTCCATGTCGGCGGCTGGGTGAAGTACAACCCCAGCTCGGTCGGACCGACCTGGAACCCCGAGACCTGGTCGTACGTGCCCTGATCCCAGCCAGGGATCTCACGTCGTAACCTTGGATGTGTGGGCGCCGCGAGGCGCCCACACATCTGTATCTACCCCCCATCACGTATCAGCCACCGGATGGTGTCCATGGGGGGCCTGTGGTGCTAGCATCCCCAGACCCTTGGGCGCGCCGAGCGTCGGGGGCGAGGGACCCTAGGCCGCTCCGAGGCTTGAGGCCGTGCTGAACTACATCGTCGCCCGCGTCATCCAGGCCATCCCGGTCATCTTCCTCATCGCGGTCGTGAGCTTCGTGCTCATGCTCCAGGCGCCGGGTGGGCCCCAGGCGGCCTTCAACCAGAACCCCCGAATCACCCCCGCGCAGGTCGACCAGTGGCTCGCCCGCTGGTGCCTGGAGCGCAACCCCGACCTCGTCGGCACGATGCGCGAGTTCGGCGGCTGGCTGGGCGTCTGGAACTGCGAGGGCGGCGGCTTCCTGTCCGCCAAGGGCGCGCCGAACTTCCTGCCCGAGGCCCTCGGCGGCGGCGACAACGGCATCATCCACGGTGACTTCGGGTTCTCCATCCAGAACGGCCGGCCCGTCCTGGCCCTCATCGCCGAACGGATACCGGCGACCCTCGTGCTGATGGTCACGGCCTTCGTCATCTGGGTCTCGCTGGCCATCACCCTGGGGGTGCTGGCCGCGGTCAAGCGGTATTCGATCTTCGACCAGGCGGTGACGCTCTTCAGCTACGTCTTCTACTCGCTGCCGACCTTCTGGCTCGGGCTCATCCTCATCTACATCTTCGCGGTGGCCTGGCACCTCTTACCCTCGCAGGGCATCGTCGACACCCACACGGCCCCGGCGGCGTTCAATTCCGCCCTCTATTGGGTCGGTTTCTGGAAGAATCCGCCGCCGCAGCTCTTCGACATCGGCCGGCACCTCATCCTGCCGGTCGCGACCCTGGTGGCCATCAGCGTCGCCGGCGACAGCCGCTTCGTGCGCTCGTCGATGCTCGAGACGCTCAGCCAGGACTACGTGCGCACGGCGAAGGCCAAGGGCCTGCCGGCCCGGACGGTCATCTTCCGCCACGCGTTCCGGAACGCGCTGCTGCCCATCCTGACCACGGTCAGCCTGGAACTCGCCTTCCTCTTCTCGGGCGCCATCGCCACCGAGACGATCTTCAGCTGGCCGGGCATGGGCCGGCTGTTCTTCGAGGGCGTCAACAACCGGGACTACTTCCTGCTCATGGGCATCCTGCTCATCGGCTCCGTCCTGGTGGTGCTGATGAATCTCGTCGCCGATGTCTTCTATGCGTGGGCCGACCCACGCATCCGCTACTAGGAGGGGCGCGTGGCCGCGGGAGACCAGGTCCAGCCGCCCCTGCATACGACCGCCGGCGCAACGCCGGGCATCCTGCCGGTCGCCGAGGGTGACGCTCCCGAGTACGAGGTCGCCCTCAAGTCGCTCAGCCAGTGGCAGCTGGCGGCGCGCCGCTTCCGGCGTCACAAGCTGGCGCTCATCGGTGTGGCCGTCTTTGGCAGCATGCTCGTGATCGCGATCTTCGCCCCGATCGTTGCCCCCTTCGACTCGCTGAACTACCCGGGCGCCATCAAGCCGGGCGGCGA
The DNA here is from genome assembly GCA_044449605.1 of Candidatus Limnocylindrales bacterium. Classification (GTDB taxonomy): domain Bacteria; phylum Chloroflexota; class Limnocylindria; order Limnocylindrales; family CSP1-4; genus CSP1-4. The sequence goes on from JBIOIE010000004.1 coordinate 8,862, forward strand.
CGCGCCGAGCCTGACCCATCTCTTCGGGACCGACCGCGACGGGCGGGACGTCTTCGGCATGGTCATCAACGGGGCTCGCATCTCGATGTCGGTGGGCATCTTCTCGACCCTCATCGCCGGCTTCACGGGCGTGCTCCTGGGCTCCATCGCGGGCTATGTCGGCGGGCTCGTCGACAACGTCCTGATGCGCATCGTCGACGTCCTCTTCGCCATCCCGTTCCTGTTCGTCATCCTGGTGGCGGCCCGCTTCTTCGGCCAGGGCCAGGTCTCGTCGATCATCCTCATCTTCGGCCTGCTCTCGTGGCCGCTCATCGCCCGCCTCGTGCGCGCCTCCTTCCTGTCGCTGCGCGAGGCCGACTTCGTCGACGCCGCGCGGGCCGTCGGCGTCAGCCCGGCCCGGATCACCTTCCGCCACATCCTGCCCAACGCCCTTGGCCCGGTCATCGTGGCCATGACCCTGCTGACCTCCAGCAACATCGTCCTGGAGGCCTTCGTGAGCTTCCTCAATTTCGGGATCAAGGAGACCGACGTCAGCTGGGGCAATGCCCTGGCCAACGCCCAGAACGCCCTCAGCCTGGGCAACTGGTGGTGGGCCTTCTTCCCGGGCATGTCCATCGCCTTGACGGTCATCTCCATCAACTTCATCGGCGACGGATTGCACGACGCGCTCGACCCGCGCACCCGGGAGTGAACCCGTGACCGCGAGCCTGGAGCGCCCCCTGGAGTCGACCGCGTCCGGCGGCGAGTTGCTGCTCGATGTCCAGGACCTGCGCACCTACTTCCACGTCATGGACGGCGAGGTCCGCGCCGTCGACGGCGTCGACTTCTCGCTCCGGCGGGGTCATTCCCTGGGCGTCGTCGGCGAGTCGGGCTGCGGCAAGAGCGTGACCGCTCTCTCGATCATGCGCCTGCTCGACATCCCGCCCGCCGATATCGCCTCCGGCCGGATCATGTTCGAGGGCCGCGACCTGCTCGAGCTGCCCGAGAACGAGATGCGCCAGGTGCGCGGCAACGACATCGCCATGATCTTCCAGGAGCCGATGAGCAGCCTCAACCCGGTCTTCACCGTCGGCAACCAGATCGCCGAAGCCGTGCAGCAGCACTTCGACGTCAAGAAGAGGGAGGCCAACGACCGGGCCATCGAAGCGCTCCGCACCGTCGGCATCGCCTACCCGGAGCGGCGTGCCAAGCAGTATCCGCACGAGCTGTCGGGCGGCATGCGCCAGCGCTCGATGATCGCCATGGCCCTCGCCTGCGAGCCCAAGCTGCTCATCGCCGACGAGCCGACGACCGCCCTCGACGTGACCATCCAGGCCCAGATCCTCGAGCTCATCGCCTCGATCCAGGACAAGACCGGGACCTCCCTGATGCTCATCACCCACGACCTCGGCGTCGTCGCCGAGATGGTCGACGACGTCGTGGTGATGTATGCCGGCCGCGTCGTCGAGCGGGGCACGGTCGAGGAGGTGCTGCTCACGCCGCGCCATCCCTACACCGAGGGGCTGCTGGCCTCGATCCCCAGCAAGGGCATGCGTGGGCGGCGCCTGAACGTCATCAAGGGCACCGTGCCCAACCCGTTAAACATGCCCAAGGGCTGCAATTTCGGACCACGCTGCCCGTATCGCTTCGAGCCCTGCCCCGAGTACGACCCGCGGGTCAACCCCACTGACGCCTCCAGCGTGGCCTGCTGGCTCTGGCAGCAGGCGCCCGGCCAGCCGCCGCCGGCCCGCAAGCGGACAGCCTTGCCGCCGCCCCCAGGCACGCCAGCGGCGCCGGCCGCGGAGGCGGCATCGTGAGCGGCCCGGCGAGCCACGCGGCGGATGGAAGCGCGAACGGCGAGTCCCTGGTACAGGTCAAGGACCTGGTCAAGTACTACCCGGTCAACAGCGGGATCCTGCGCCGCCACGTGGGCGACGTGCGCGCCGTCGATGGCGTCAGCCTGGACATCAAACGGGGCGAGATCTTCGGCCTGGTAGGCGAGTCGGGCTGCGGCAAGACGACCCTTGGGCGAACCCTGCTGCGCCTCCTGCCCGCGACCTCGGGCAGCGCCACGCTCGGCGGCGAGTCGATCTTCGACAAGAAGGGCGACGACCTCAAGCACCTCCGGCGGCGGATGCAGATCATCTTCCAGGACCCCGTCGGGTCGCTCAACCCCCGGATGCCCGTGAGCGACATCATCGGCGAGGGGATGCTCGCCCAGGCTGACGAGCAGAACCACTGGAAGCAGCGCTCGGTGCGCGACGACCGGGTCGGCCAGTACCTCGAATATGTCGGCCTGCGCCGCGACTACGCCCGGCGCTATCCGCACGAGTTCTCCGGTGGCCAGCGCCAGCGCATCGGCATCGCCCGGGCCCTGGCCCTCGATCCCGAGTTCATCGTCTGCGATGAGCCGGTCTCGGCCCTCGACGTCTCGATCCAGTCGCAGATCCTCAACCTGCTCCTGGACCTGCGCGCGAACTTCGGCCTGACCTACCTCTTCATCGCCCACAACCTCGCCGTCGTCGAGCACATCAGCGACCGGGTCGGCGTGATGTACCTGGGCAAGCTCGTCGAGGAGGCGGACGTCGAGCATCTCTATGGCCGGCCGGCCCACCCCTACACGGTGGCCCTTCTCTCGGCCGTGCCCGAGCCCGATCCGCGCCATCGCAAGCGGCGCCTCGTGCTCACCGGCGACGTGCCCAGCCCGGTCGCGCCGCCCTCCGGCTGCCGCTTCCACACCCGCTGCTGGTTGTACGAGCAGCTCGGCCGGCCCGAGCGTTGCACGACCGAGGAGCCCGAGCTGCGCAACGTGGCGGGCGGCCGGGTCGCCTGCCACTTCGCGGAGCAGGTCACGCCCTCGGCCGTCGCCAAGGCCGAGGCGACCGCGCCGGTGGTCGCCGAGATCTGAGCTCGCGCCCGGCGCGCAAACGCGGGATCGCGACGGGGGTGACTTGGGCCCGGCGGCATGACATCATGTAGCCCTTGTCGCCCGCCGTCCCCCCTGGACCCGGCGCACAGAGGAGGAGAGACATGGGACGAACCAGATACGCGGCCGCGCTCGCCGCTGCCCTGCTCGTCGGGGCCTGTGCGAGCTCGGCGTCTCCGACGCCCGGCCAGACACCCGGTCCGACCAGTGCTGGGCCGACAGCGACGGCGGTGCCCGAGGCGACGCCCAAGAGCGGCGGCACGCTCGTCGTGGCCATCCCCGGTGACATCAACCGGACCGATCCGTCGCTGATCGACGACGCGAACTCCTCGTACGTGGAGCAGCAGGTCGTCGAGAACCTGGTCACCCTCAAGCCCGGGACCGGCGATCAGATCATCGGTGCCCTGGCCCAGACGTGGGACGTGAGCACGGACGGCCTGACCTACACCTTCCACCTCCGGAGCGGCATCAAGTTCCACGACGGGTCGGACTTCAACGCCGCCGCCGTCAAGTTCAACTTCGACCGCTGGATCGCCATCCCGCAGTCCTACAGCGACCTCGGCTACACCTACTACATCGACACGGTCATCGGGCGGGGCGCCAACAGCTTCATCGCCAGCAGCGCAGCCCCCGACCCGCAGACGTTCGTCGTGACGCTCAAGGTGCCGAACTCGGCGTTCCTCGTGCAGATGGCCATCCCCGCCATCTTCGGGATCCAGAGCCCGACGGCGCTGCAGGCCGGCAACGCGAGCGCCGCCGACTTCAAGGACAACAAGTACGCGGTGGGCACCGCGGCCAGCGAGATGATCGGCACCGGCCCGTTCATGTTCAAGGATTGGGTGCCGGGCGATCATCTCGACCTCGTCAAGAACCCCAACTACTGGAACGCCGCCGCCGGCGGACCCTACCTCGACCAGATCACGTTCAAGCCGATCACGGACACGACGGCGACCCTCAACGCGCTCCAGGCCCCCGGCGGGGTCGACCTGGCCCAGACGCTCGCGCCGACCGACGTCGCCACGATCAAGGCCGATACCAACCTCCAGTACTACGACCGGGGCAGCGCCTGCAACGTGGGCGTCCTGGCCATGAACCAGACCCACAAGCCGTTCGATAATCCCAAGATCCGCCAGGCCGTCGCCTACGCGGTCAACCGCCAGGCGATCGTAGATGCCTTCTTCGGCGCCGCCGGTGTGGTGGTCAAGACGTGGGCACCGCCGGGCACCTTGTTCGCCAAGGACGAAGCGATCCCCGACTACAACGTGGCCATGGCCAAGCAGCTGATCCAGGAGTCGGGGGTGACCGACCTCAGCTTCGACTTCTGGTATCCGTCCGGTGTGAGCCGGCCGTACATGCCGGATCCGTCGGGCGAGTTCCAGGCGATCCTGACCGACCTGGAGGCGGTCGGCTTCAAGCCGAACCCGCAGACCGCCCCCTGGCGACCCGACTACCTCGGTGCCGAGAGCAGTGGCAAGTACCCGATGTGGCTCATCGGCTGGAACTGCGACTACCTCGGTATCGACAACTTCCTGTCAACCGCCTTCTTCGGCTACCACGGGGGCCAGCCGAACCCCGAATATGCCGAGAAGAACGACGCGATGAACCAGGCCATGGTCGATGCGCTGAAGGCGCCCGACGCGGCCACGCAGGCGGCCGACTGGGCGAAGGCCCAGGACCTCATGCTGGCCGACATGCCCTCGGTCCCGATCGTGTCCGGCATCACCCCCTCGGCGGGGCGGACCTACGTGATGGGCTTCACCCCCTCACCGACGCTCGGCGAGTTCTTCACGAACGTATGGCTGAACAAGTAGAAGTCGACTGAGCCCCACCTGGGGCAGGGAACTTCGCATAGGGTCCCCCGGGACCGGCCGGTCCCGGGGGACCCTCGTCGTCTGCGTAAGCGTGGAGCGCGATGACCAGGTACCTCGTCCGACGCCTGCTCGGTGCGATCCCTGTGCTCTTCGGGCTGTCGATCGTCCTGTTCGCGTTCATCCATCTGCTGCCCGGGGATCCGGCCACGGCCATCCTCGGCCAGCACGCCACCCCCGACCGAGTCCACGCGATGCGCCAGTATCTCGGCCTCGACGATCCGCTGTGGCAGCAATACCTCGGCTACATCGGCAACCTGCTCCGCGGCGACTTCGGCTCCAGCGTCGTCAACGGCCAGCCCGTCCTCGGGGAGTTCCTCGTGCGCTTCCCGGCGACGATCGAGTTGACCGTCGCCGCGATGATCTTTGCGACGGGGGTCGGGATCCCCCTGGGGCGGTTCGCGGCGCGCCACGTCCAAAGCCTCTCGGACGGGGCCGTGACGGTCATCTCGCTCTTCGGCATCAGCATCCCGGTCTTCGTGCTCGGGTTGACGCTCCAGTACATCTTCGGCGTCCAGCTGCAGGCTCTGCCGCCATCAGGCCGGCTCGATCCCCGCCTGGACTTCGAGGCCCACACGAACTTCCTGCTTCTCGATTCGCTCCTCGCCGGCCGCCTGGACGTGTTCATCGATGCCGCCCGCCACCTCATCCTGCCGGCGATCGCGCTGGGATCGATCCCCCTGGCGATCATCACCAGGATCACCCGGGCTTCGGTGCTCGACGTGAGCAACGAGGACTACGTGCGCACCGCGAGGGCCAAGGGTCTGCGCGAACGGCGGGTCGACAGCCGTCACATCATGCGCAACGCCTGGCTGCCGGTGGCCACCGTCCTGGGGCTCCAGGTCGGAGGGCTGCTCGGCGGTGCCGTCATCACCGAGACGGTCTTCGGCTGGGGTGGCGTCGGCCGCTTCGTCGTCGACGCGATCGAGAACCGCGACTACCTGGTCATCCAGAATACGATCCTCATCTTCGCCCTCATCTTCCTGGCGGTGAACCTCATCGTCGACGTCGTCTACGCGTTCATCAACCCACGGATCCGGTACGCCTGATGGCCGCTCCCGGCGCCGTGCTGCCCAGGATCGCCGAGGCACGCGCGAGTCGTGGGCTGTGGCGCGATGCCTGGGCCCGCCTGCTGCGCAACAGGCCCGCGCTGGTGGGCATGTTCTGCATCGCGCTCTTCGCGGGGGTGGCCCTGCTCGCCCCTGTCATCGCTCCGTATCCTCCTCTCGCCGGCGCGCTCGTGGACCGGCTCCAGGCGCCCGGCGGCGCGCACCTGTTGGGCACGGACCTCCAGGGACGCGACGAACTCTCCCGGATCTTCTTCGGCGCCCAGGTGAGCCTGGTGGCCGGCATCGCCTCGGTGATCATGGGCGTCACCGTCGGAGGGCTGATCGGGTCGTTGGCGGGAGGGCTGGGCGGCCGGCTCGACGGCATCCTCATGCGCTTCGTCGACGTGATGCTGTCGATCCCAGGCATCCTGCTGGCGATCGGCATCGTCGCCTGGCTCGGCCGCGGCCTGCCCCAGATCATGTTCGCGGTGGCCATGACGAACGCCCCCATCTTCGCCCGGATCCTGCGCGGGAGCCTGCTGGCGCTGCGCGAGGCGGACTTCGTCACGGCCGCCCGGTCGATGGGTGCCACGCCCGCCCGGATCCTGCTGCGCCACATGCTGCCGAACGCTTTGACGCCGGTCATCGTCGCCGCGACGCTCGCCCTCGCGACGGCGATCATCGACGTTGCCGGGCTCGGCTTCCTCGGCCTCGGCCCGCCCGACCCTCGTACGCCTGAGTGGGGCACGATGTTGACCGACTCGACCAAGTTCCTGCGCCAGGCGCCCTGGCTCCTCTTCTTTCCAGGCGCCGCGATCGTGATCAGTGCGATCGGCTTCAACCTGCTCGGTGACGGCCTGCGCGAGTCGCTCGACCCGCGGCTGAAGAAGTAGGCACGCGATGGTCCTGCTGGCAGTCGACGGCCTGGTCGTCCGCTTCCGCACTCACGAGGCCACGATCCATGCCGTCAATGGCGTGTCGTTCCAGCTCGACGAGGGCGAGACGCTGGGCATCGTGGGTGAATCGGGTTGCGGCAAGTCGGTCACGAGCCTGGCCGTGATGGCACTGCTGCCGCGCCCGGCCGGACGGATCGAGGGCGGCAGCATCTTCTTCGACGGCCAGGACCTGCTGGCCTTGAGCGAGGGCGAGATGCGCGAGATCCGCGGCCGCGACATCGCCATGATCTTCCAGGACCCGATGACCAGCCTCAATCCCGTGCTGACCATCGAGGAGCAGATGGTCGAGACCATCCAGGCACACCGCAAGGTGAGCGACAAGGAAGCCCGGGCGCGCACGATCGAGCTGCTGACCACCGTCGGCATCCCCCAGCCGGAGGACCGCCTGCGAGCGTTCCCGCACCAGTTCAGCGGCGGCATGCGCCAGCGCGTGATGATCGCGATGGCCCTCGCCCTCGAGCCCAAGCTGCTCATCGCCGACGAGCCGACGACGGCCCTCGACGTGACCATCCAGGCCCAGGTCCTCGACCTGCTCCGGCGGCTGACCTCGGAGACGGGCACGGCGGCCATCCTCATCACCCACGACCTCGGGGTCGTGGCCGGCATGACCGGGCGGGTGAACGTCATGTATGCCGGCTTCATCGTCGAGACGGCGCCGACCGCCGAGCTGTTCGCGAAGCCGAGTCATCCCTACACCGTCGGCCTGCTGCATTCGATCCCTCGCGTCGATGCCCCCCAGGGCGAGGCGTTGATCCCCATCGAGGGCGCCCCGCCCGATCAGCGCAGGGCGCCGGTGGGCTGCCCCTTCGCGCCACGCTGTGCCTGGCGACTGGACGTCTGTTGGACCACCAACCCGACGCTCGAGCCGCTGCGAGCCGGCGAGCCCGTGGTGGCCACGGGGCCAGGAGCGACCCATCGCAGCGCCTGCCACAACCTGCCCACACAGCCCGAGGCCCTCGCCGGACGGCCGCTGCGCAAAGGCTTCGTCGCTGCACCGCCACCGTCGGCCGAGGCTGACCAGTTGGTGGTCGGGCCATGACCGGCCCTCCCAGCGCATCGGGCGTCGGCCCACTGGTCGAGGTCGAGGGCCTGCAGGTCTACTTCCCGATCAAGGAGGGCATCATCCTCGAGCGCCACATCGGGGACGTGCGTGCCGTCGACGGCGTCGACTTCACCCTCGGCCGCGGCGAGACGCTGGGCCTCGTCGGCGAGTCGGGCTGTGGCAAGACCACCACCGGGCGAGCTCTGATGCGCCTCTACGAGGCCACCGCCGGCTCGATCCGCTTCGACGGTACCGACGTCACGCGACTCAAGGGCGAGGGCCTGCGCCGCCTGCGGCGGCGGATGCAGATGATCTTCCAGGACCCCTACGCCAGCCTCGACCCGCGCATGACCGTCAACGGCATCGTGGCCGAGCCGCTCGAGGTGCACGGCGAGGGTGGCTCGTCGCAGGAGCGCCGGGCGCGGGTCGGCGAGTTGCTGGCCCTCGTCGGGCTCGACCCGGAGTTCGGCATCCGCTATCCACACGAGTTCTCCGGCGGTCAGCGCCAGCGCATCGGCATCGCCCGTGCCCTCGCCCTGAACCCCGAGTTGATCGTCGCCGACGAGCCGATCAGCGCCCTCGACGTCTCGATCCAGGCGCAGATCCTCAACCTCCTCCAGCGCCTCCAGGACGGGCTCGGGCTGACCTACCTGTTCATCGCCCACGACCTCTCCGTCGTGCGCCACATCAGCGACCGCATCGCGGTGATGTACCTGGGCCGGATCGTCGAGGTTGCCGCAGCCCGCGAGCTGGACCTCCGGCCGCTCCATCCCTACTCGGTGGCCCTCATCTCGGCGATCCCCATCCCCGATCCGGCGGTCGAGTCCCGACGGCGGCGGATCATCCTGACCGGGGACGTGCCCAGCCCGGTCGATCCGCCCGCGGGCTGCCGCTTCCACACCCGCTGCTGGCTGCGCGAGCGGCTGGGCGATCCCGAGCGTTGCGTGACGGAGGACCCGCACCTGCGCGTCCTGGCCAGCGGTCACGAGGTCGCCTGCCACTTCGCCGAGCAGGTCGATGGGTCGGCCGAACAGGTGCAGGCGACCGGCCATCGGGCGAAGGCCGCCCAGTCGAGCTCGGCCGGGAGCGGTGGCGCGGACTAGACTCGCGGCGTGCAGCCCCTCCGCATCGCCCTCGCCCAACTGGCTCCCCGGCTCGGCCAGCTCGAAGCCAACCTCGAGCGTCATTCGCAGGTGCTGGCCGAGGCGCGCGCCGGCGGCGCGGACCTCGTCGTCTTTCCCGAGCTGGGCCTGACCGGCTACCTGCTCCAGGACCTCGCCGCCGAGGTCGCGATGGGCCGCGACGATGGCCGCCTCGCCTCCCTCGCCGCCCAGACCGCGGGGATGTCGGCGGTGGTCTCCTTCGTCGAGGAATCGACCGACCACCGCCTTTTCATCGCCGCGGCGCTCCTCGAGGACGGCGCCCTCGCCCACGTCCATCGCAAGCTCTTCCTGCCCACCTACGGGCTCTTCGACGAGCGTCGCTTCTTCGCCGCCGGCTCGGTCCTGAGAAGTGTGCCGAGCCGGCTCGGGGTCGAGGTCGGGCTGGCCGTCTGCGAGGACTTCTGGCACCTCGCCACGCCCCAGCTGCTGGCCCTCGACGGCGCCCAGCTGCTCATCGACGTGGCCTCGTCGCCCGGCCGCGACATGACCGCCCTGGACGGCTCGGGCCTCGGCACGGCCGGTTCGTGGCAAACGCTGATGCGTGCCTACGCGCAGCTGACGACGAGCTACGTCGTCTTCGTCAACCGGGTCGGGGTCGAGGAGACGGTGACGTTCTGGGGCGGTTCGGAGGTCATCGGGCCGGCCGGCGACACGCGCTTCCGGGCGCCCTTCTACGACGAGGGCCTCTACTTCGTCGACGTCGACCTGGCCGACCTGCGCCGAGAGCGCGTGGCGATGCCGCTCCTGCGCGACGAACGGCCGGAGCTGGTCCTGCGCCAGTTTGAGCGGATCGCCCGCGAGCGCGCGGAGCTGCCGCCCGACGAGGGGGCGGGGAGCGCATGACCGCCCAACCGGCAGGCCGCCTCTACGAGCTGCCCGATGAGTTGCGCATCGAGACGCCGATCGTCCGGCGCATCGTCGGCGAGTTCATCCGCGGCCAGCTCCGCCAGACCGGCTTCGAGCGGGTCGTCCTGGGGCTCTCGGGTGGGGTCGATTCGGCGCTCGTGGCCTATCTCGTCGCCGAGGCCATCGGGCCGGAGCGGCTGCTGTGCGTGCTGCTCCCGTATGCGTCGTCCGCGCCGGCCTCGCGCGCCGATGCCGAGGAGGTCGTCCGCCGCCTGGGCTGCCAGAGCCGCGTGGTCGAGATCACGGCCATGGTCGACGGCTACTACGGCACGGGGGC
>JBIOIE010000005.1:0-18472 GCA_044449605.1 Candidatus Limnocylindrales bacterium
CCCGCGCCGATCATCACGCTCTCCCTGCTGGCCCGCTTCGCCAGTCGCCAGGACGAGAGCTACTCGGCCAAGGTCCTGGCGGCGTTGCGCCAGCAGTTCGGCGGCCATGCGCTGAAGTCGGACTGATGGCCGTCGCGCGTCCCAGGATCCCCCGGACTCCCGGGCTGACGCGGCCGTCCGCGGCCCGGCCGGCCGCGGCCAGGCCGCACGCCCCCGCGGCGGCCGTGAGTGAGAATCCGCTGCGCGTCGGGCTCCATCTGGATCGCGTCGCGCCGCCCTCGACGGTGGTCATCTTCGGCGCCACCGGCGACCTGACCCACCGGCGGCTCCTGCCGGCCCTGGTGAACCTGCGCCGGGCCGGGCTGCTGCCGTCTGGCTGCTCCGTCGTCGGCTTCGCCCGGCGTCCCTACACCGACGAGGCATACCGGGCCGAGATGGCGCCTGCGGTCATGGAGCACTCGCGCCTGGCCATCGAGCCCGCCCTGTGGTCCGACTTCGCCGCCAACCTCCACTACGTCCAGGGCGACTTCGGCGACGAGCATGCCTACCGGGCCCTCGGCCGGCGCCTCGACGAGATCGACGAGGAGCGGGGCACGCACGGCAACCGCGTCTTCTACCTGGCCACGCCGCCCTCGTCCTACGCGCTCATCGTCGAGCACCTGGGCCGGGCCGGCCTGCAGCGGGAGGCCCACGGCGGCGGCCATGTCCGCATCGTCATCGAGAAGCCGTTCGGCCATGACACGGTGTCTGCGTCGGCCCTCAACCGGGCCGTGCTGCACGTCTTCCGCGAGTCGCAGGTCTATCGCATCGACCACTACCTGGGCAAGGAGACCGTCCGCAACATCCTCGTCTTCCGCTTCGGCAACGGCATCTTCGAGCCCGTCTGGAACCGGCGTTACATCGACCATGTGCAGATCACCGTGGGCGAGGACCTGGGCATCGAGGACCGGGGCGCCTTCTACGAGGAGGCCGGCGCGGCGCGCGACATCCTCCAGAACCACATGCTCCAGCTCCTCGCCCTCGTGGCCATGGAGCCGCCCATCGCTTTCGAGGCCGACGCGCTGCGCAACGAGAAGCTGCGCGTGCTCCGCTCGGTCGAGCCGGCCTGGACACCCAAGCGGGTACGCGCCAACGTCGTGCGCGGCCAGTACACGGCCGGCTGGTCGGGTGGCCGGCGTGTACCCGGCTACCGCCACGAACCGGAGGTGGCGCCGGACTCGCAGCGGGAGACGTTCGTGGCCCTCCGCCTCGAGCTGCAGAACTGGCGCTGGGCCGACGTGCCCTTCTACCTGCGCACGGGCAAGCGCCTGCCCAAACGGGCCTCGGAGATCGCCGTCCAGTTCAAGCGGCCGCCGCTGATGCTGTTCCGGGGTGCCACCTCCGAACCCGAGCCGAACCTGCTGGCCCTGCGCATCCAGCCCGACGAGGGCATCCTCATCCGCTTCGCGGCCAAGGTGCCCGAGCTCGGCCTCGACGTGCGCAACGTGAACATGGACTTCACCTACGGGACGTCGTTCGCGACCGAGGCCCCAGACGCCTACGAGGCGCTCATCCTCGACGTGCTCCTGGGCGATGCCTCGCTCTTCACCCGTTCCGACGAGGTCGATGCGGCCTGGGATATCGTCACGCCCATCGAGCGGGCCTGGGCCCGCGACCCGGCCGGCGACGGGCTGCACTTCTACGAGGCCGGCACCTGGGGGCCGGCCGCCGCCGATGCGCTCCTCGCGCGCGACGGGCGGCGCTGGCGGAGGTTGTGACGATGGCCGAGGACGCGATGGCGATGGCCGGGGGCACGCGCAGCTGGACGGCGCGGGCGGACAGCGTGGCCGCGGTCGAGATGGAGCTGGGGCGCATCTGGGGGGCCGCGGCCGGGGAGTCGCGCCGGGCGCATCTCTCGGCCCAGGGGCTGGCCGCGTCGCTCGGCGATCCGCACCTGGCCGGACGGCTCGACGTGATCGGCGACGTCGGCGTGAGCATGCGCACGTCGGTGCTGACCCTTGTCGTCGTCGCCGAACGGCCCGAGACGGAGCAGCGCGTCCTGGGCGCCATCGGCCGCCTGGCCGCGCGGCACCCCTCGCGCACGATCATCCTCGCTCCCGGCGACCCGGACGGTCCGGCCCATTTCGACGCCCGGATCTTCGCCGATTGCCGCATCGCCCAGCGCAGCGGCGCCGAGAGCTGCACCGAGCGGATCCTGCTGCGCACGGGCGGCGAGGCCGACCAGCACCTCTCCAACCTCGTCCAGCCCCTGCTCATCCACGACCTCCCGGTGCTGCTCTGGTGGCCCGACCACCCGCCCTTCGGCCGCCCCCGCTTCGAAGGCCTCGTCGGCTCATGCGACCGGCTGCTCGTCGACACGACGGCCTTCCGGGACGATGGCGGCGCCGGCTTCGCCGCCCTCGGCGCGCTCGGGGAGCGGCTCGGCCGGAACGTCCACGACATCGGCTGGATGCGCATCCGGCCCTGGCGCGAACTGCTGGCCAGTCTGTTCGACGGCCCGCTCATGGCCGCCGAGCTGGGTCATGCCGCGACGCTGCGCATCGATGTGGTCGGCCGGGCGGGCCACCTCCGCCCGGCGCTCGCCATCCTCTACGCCGGCTGGCTGGCCGCCGCGCTGGGCTGGCACGTGGCCGCGCCCCTTGGGGCGGGCGACGCCGGGACGCTCGAAGGCTGCTTCCGGGCCGGCCGGCGGACGGTCAAGTTCGAGGTGCGGCCGGTGAAGGGACCGGCCGGCGAGCGCTCCATGGCCGGCGCGATGGAGGCGGTCGAGCTGACGCTCGAGCGGCCGGGCTGGCAGGGCCTGGCGTCGATCGTCCGCTCCGATGACCATCTCATGGCGACCGCCACCGACGCCCGGGCGGTCCTCGCCCGGCGGGCCGCACCCATCGACCCGGCCGACGACGCCCACGATCTCGCCGCCGCCCTGGAGCAGGGCGGTCCGGATCGGATGCTGGGTCGGGCGATCGCCGTCGCCGCCGAGCTGCTGGGAGGCTGAGCGCGGTGGCCGGGGTCGTCGTGGTCGCCGGCCCCGACGATGTCGCCGATGAGGCAGCGCGGATGTTCGTGGCCGTCGCCGCGGAGGCCATCGCCGGGCGAGGCGTGGCCCACATCGCCCTGACCGGTGGTTCCACGGTGCCCGGCCTGTACCGCCGGCTGCTCACTCCCGAGTACGGCGACGCCATCGACTGGTCGCGGGTCGAGTTGTGGTGGGGCGACGATCGGATCGTGCCCGAGGGCGACCATGCCTCGCACGCCTACGCGTCCCGGGATACCTTGCTGCGCCCTGGTTCGGCGGCCACCGCCGCCCTCGTCCACCCCTTCCCGATCGAGCTGGCGAACATGGGCGACGCGGCCGCTGCCGACGCCGCCGAGCACTATGCGGCCCTCCTGCGCGAGCGCGTTCCGGCCGGCCCGGACGGCCTGCCAGTCTTCGACCTCGTGCTCCTGGGCATGGGCTCGGACGGGCACATCCTGTCGGTCTTCCCGGGCAGCCCCGCGCTGGCACCGGGGGCGCCACTGGCCATGGCCATCCCGGCGCCCACGCACATCGAGCCGAACCTGCCCCGTCTGACCATCAACCCGAGGCTGGTCACGGCCGCCCGCCACGTCATGATCATGTGCACCGGCGGGGCCAAGGCCTCACGCGTCGTCGAGGTCCTCGAGGGCCCCCTCGACGTCATGCGCCTGCCGGCCCAGCTGGCCCGCGGCGACAACGCCGTGTGGCTTCTGGACGAGGGCGCGGCCGCCTTGCTGAAGCGCCACCCCCACCCGATGGGCTCGGACTAGAGGACGACCGCGGCCTGTTCCGCGCGCAGGGCCGCGTAGCCGGGCTTGACGACCATCGAGATCAGGCGCAGACGCTCGTCGAAGGGAGCGAAGGCGCTCTTCGCGGCGTTGAGGGTCAGCCACTCCATCTCGTCGAGGTTGATGCCGAAGGCCTCGCTCATGGCCTCGAATTCGGAGCTCAGCGAGACGCCGCTCATGAGCCGGTTGTCGGTGTTGATGGTGACCCGGAAGCGCAGTCGGCGGAGCAGCTCGATGGGGTGATCGGCGAAGGTCGGCGTGGCGCCGGTGTGGACGTTCGAGGTCGGGCACAGCTCGAGGGGCACGCGCCGGTCCCTGACGAACGCGGCCAGGCGGCCGAGGTGGATGGCGCCGCGCGCGTCGCTCGAGATGTCGTCGACGATGCGCACGCCGTGGCCGAGGCGCTCGGCACCGCAGAACTGGAGCGCCTCCCAGATCGAGGGCAAGCCGAAGCTCTCGCCGGCGTGGATGGTGATGTGGAAATTCTCGTGGCGCACGTAATCGAAGGCGTCGAGGTACTTGGTGGGCCGGTAACCCGCCTCGGGGCCGGCGGTGTCGAAGCCGACGACGCCCTCGTCGCGGTAGCGCACGGCCAGCTGGGCGACCTCGACCGAGCGGGTGAACTGGCGCATCGCCGTGACCAGCATGCGCATGGCGATCGGCCGGCCGGCCGCGGCGGCCCGGGCCATGCCGATGCGGAAGCCCTCGAGGTTGGCCTCCACGACGTCGTCCATCGACAGCCCGCCCTCGGTGCTCAGCTCGGGCGCGTAGCGCACCTCGGCGTAGACGACGCCATCGAGGGCGAGGTCCTCGGCGCACTCGGCGGCCACGCGCACGATGGCGTCACGGCGCTGGAGCAGGGCCACGGTGTGGGTGAACATCTCGAGGTACAGCTCGAGGCTCTTCCGATCCGCGCCGCGCCGGAACCAGACGCCCAACTCCGCCGGGTCGTGCGTGGGCAGGGCGGGGTAGCCGATCTCGTCCGCCAGCTCGAGGATCGTCGCCGGACGCAGCCCGCCGTCGAGGTGGTCGTGGAGGAGCACCTTGGGTGCGCGCCGGATGACCTCGGGCGAGAGCATGGCTCATCATCCCACGGCCGGGTTACGCTCGGCTCCACCGCCCGGCAGCGACCCGCTCAACCCCCCGGCAGGGCGATGAGGACGACACCCAGGAGGGCCAGCCCGACGCCGATGGCCTGGCCGACCCGGAGCCGCTCGCCGAGCACGACACGTGCCAGCAACACCGTCGTGACCGGGTAGAGCGAGGAGAGGACGGCCGCCGCGCCGAGCGTGCCCTGGTCGTTGGCGAGGACGAAGAAGGCATTCCCGAGCAGGTCGCCAAGGCCGACGGCCACCAGCAGCCGCCACTCGCCCCAAGGCGACGGGCGCAGGCCGCCGATGCGGGCCACGACGACGAGGCTGACGACGGCGCTCGCCGCCCGAGCGGCCACCAGCGGCCACCAGACCTCGCCACCGGCCCGGACGGCCTGGTCGATGCCCAGGAAGAAGCCGGCGAAACCGAGGCCAGCGGCGACGATGAGGGGCAGGGCCGCCCGTTCGACCGACCCGCTCCGCTGGCCGGGCGTGAAGCCGGAGACGACGACGATCGCGACGAGCGCGCAGGCGATGCCGGCCAGGGCCGGCGGCGCGATGCGGTCGCCGAGCAGGATGCCGACCACGGTCGGCACCGCGGCGCCGATGACGGCCACGACCGGCGAGACGATGCCCATCGTCCCGTCGGCCAGGGCCCGGTAGAAGGCCACGACGCCGCTCACGCCGCACAGCCCGGCGACCGCACCCCAGAAGAGCGGCAGCGCACCCGGGACGCGTTCGCCGGCCAGGAGGGCGATCGTCAGGGCACCCAGCAACCCGATGGCCTGGCTGGCCGCGGCGGTGGGCAGTGCACCGATCCGGCGCGCGACGAAGCCGCCCAGGAAGTCGGCCGTGCCCCACGTGCCGGCCGAGGCCAGCCCGAGGAGGACCCCGAGCGGGTTCAGCTGATGCCCGCCGCGGAGGGGCTGGGCGCCTCGGCGTCCTGGCCGGTCGGCTCGTCGACGTCCTTGCCGGTCGGGGCCGGCAGGACGACCACCCGGTCGGCGATGGCGTCGTAGCGATCGGAGGTGGTGAGGTAGATGACCTGGAGGTCGGCCGCCGTCTCGCGCAACAGGCCAAGCGCCCGCTGGGCGCGTTCGTCGTCGAAGGTCAGGAAGGGGTCGTCGAAGATGAGCGGCGGCCGGCGGCCCTGGGTCACCTGGCGCACCAGGCCGAGCCGCGCGGCCAGGTAGAACTGGTCGATCGTGCCCTGCGAGAGGCGCTCGACCTCGACCCAGTCGCCGCGCTCGGGCGACCAGACGCTGAAGGTCAGCTCGGCCTCGTCGACCTTCACCCGGCGATAGCGACCACCGGTGAGGTGATCGACGTCCCCCGCCATGTGCCGCTCGAGGAAGCGCGCCACGCGCTGCATCGTGGCCGCCTCGGCGGCGTCGATGCCGGCCAGCGTCGTGCGCAGGATGCGCTGCCGCCGCTCGGCCAGGGCGAGGCGCTCGCGGGCCTCGGCCAGTTGCTCCGCGAGCGCCGCGACGGCCTCGGCGTCCACCTCGTTGGCATCAAGGCGGCCTTGGGCCTCGGCCTCCAGGCGCATCGTCCGCTCGCGTTCGGCCACCGCGGCCTCGACACCGCGCACGGCGCGAGCCCGGACCTGGGCGGGCTCGACCCCGATCTCGCCCATGCCCGCCAGGGCGAAGCGGGCCTGTTCGGCGGCCGCCGCGGCGGCGTCGCGCTGGGCGGCGGCATCGCCGGGGGGTTCGTCGGCCAGGAGCCCCCGCAGCTCGGCCCTCAGCCGGTCGATCGTGGCCTCATGATCGGCCTCGGCCGCCAGCTGCGCCTCTGCGGCCGCCGTCTCGGGCAGGCCCAGGCCCTCCAGCTCGGTGGCGCGCGCCGCCTCCAGGTCTCCGAGCGTGCGCTCGATCTCGGCCCGATTGGCCGATCTCGTGGCCAGGTACTCGTCGTAGAGGCGGACCTGCTCGCGGCCCGCCGACCCCTGCCGGAACCCGAGCACCGCCACCGCCACCAGCAGGGCGCCCAGGCCGGCAGCCACGAGGCCACCCGCTGCCGCCGGGAGGTTGACCGGCCCGCCGGCGCCAGAGGCGAACCAGGCGGCTGCACCCGCGCCCGCGACCAGCAGAGCCAGGCCGGCCAGCGCCCTCAGCCGCCACGCCGGGGCCGCCGTGAGATATGGCGTCTCGATGGCGATCTGCGAGCCGGCGATCTGGGCCCGCTGGGTGGAGATCGCGCCCTCGGCAGCGCGCAGACGCTCCAGCGCGGGGCGGAGTGTCGCCAGCGGGATCTTCGACGGGTGGGCCGCCTCGGCCGCCGCGATCTCGTCGACCAGCTCCGCTTCCCGTCGGTAGTGCCCGTAGCGGGCGATGTCCTCGGTCATGCGCGCCAGGAGCGCGACCGCCCGTTCGGCGTCGGCCAGGCGCGCCCGCTCCGTCGCCAGGTTCTCCTCGGCGGCGGCATGATCGTCGCGCGCCCGGGAGAGTCCGGCACGCTCGGCCTCGAGACGCGCGAGGGCCGCCTCACCTGCCGCGGCCTGCATCTCCAGGACGACCACCCGGTCCCGGATCGCCTTGACGATACCCGGGTTCTTGGGCCCCTCGGCGGCGTACTTGCGGATCGCGTCGTCGAGCTTCTTGCGCGCCCCGCCGGTGCCCCGATCGCCGCCGCTCACGGAGACCTGCAGCCGGTCACGCAGGGTCGCCTCGTCGCGATCGAGTTCGGCCAGCTCGAGGTGATGGACCGCGGCTGTCGAGCGAAAGAACTTGACCGACGGGATCCCCGTCAGGCCGACCAGCCGCCGGTCGACCTCGGCCGGGTCATCGACGACCTCTTCGCCGAGGCGCAGCTCCGTCCGGCCCTTGGCGCCGGCAAAGACCTTGAGCAGGTGGCCGGTGGTTCCGTCGTCCGCGCTGAAGTCCATCTCCAGCGTCGGCGCGGCCTCTTCGGGCGCGCCCCAGCGCCGGAGCCGTTCGACGTCCTGGCCCTGGGCCGTGGCCCGCCGGAAGAAAGCGAACTCGATGGCCCGCTGGATCGTCGACTTGCCCGCCTCGTTGGGACCGCGCACGACCGTCAGCCCGGGGGCCAGCTCGATCTCGAGGTCCACATGGCCCATCAGGTCGCGCAGGTGGAGGCGATCGATGTGCATCTCAGGCGACCGTCACCCGGCTCGGATCCTCGAGCAGCAGGCGGCCCAGGCGGAGCCCCTCCCGCAGCTCGCCGGTCCGCCCGGCGTCAGCGCTCGCCTCCGCCACCTCGATCTGGGCCTCGAGATCGCGGATGAAGGCGCCGGCCACGGTGTCGGGCGGGGGCAGTTCCCCGGCCGGGTCGGCGGGCACGGCGACGTTGCGCACGCGAACCTTGAGAAAGAGGCCGGCCAGCTGGCGTTCGACCTCGTCATCCTGGATCTCCAGCTCGTCCGGTTCGACGCCGGTGAGGCGGACGTCGAGCACGAGGTCCGGGTCAGCCAGCCCGGTCAGCCGATCGGCGAGCGCGGCCTGGGAGGCGACGTCGCCGGCGTCGATGTCGAGCTTGCGGAAGCGTGTCCGGCCTACGCTCCGGGGCTGGACGCTGACGACGCGTCGGCCACCCTTCTCGTTCAACTCGACCAGCAGGACCTGTCCGGCCCCGTCCTGGTCGATGGCCACCGGTTCGGGCGCGCCGGCGTAGGCCCAGGTCGTCTCGCCGGCCCGACCCTGGCGGAACGAGTGCCAGTGGCCGAGGGCGAGGTAGTCGAGGCCCGAGGCAGCGATCTCGGCCTCCGTGAAGATGATGTCGTCCATCTCGACTTTGCCTTCGATGCGCAGTGAGCCGTGGACGAGCCCGATCCGCCACCGGGCGCGGGCCTCGGCGGCGGCCGAGAAGCCGGCCAGCGGGCTCTCCGTCATCCGCTTGGTCGCCGCCACGCGGCCAAAGACGACGATGTCCAGCCCGGGCAGGACGATCTCCGGCCGCTCCGGGGTCAGGACGCTGACCATCACCGCATCAGGCTTTCCGCCGGCCAGCGAGGCCAGGTCGTGGACGCGGTAGATCGAACCCGGGTCGTAGACGTCGTGGGTGCCCGGGATGAGGATGGTCCGGATGCCCGAGGCGGCCAGGCGCCCGAACTCGGCCGCGGCTCGCTCGACCGAGCGGCGTGGCTGCTGGTTCGAATCGAACAGGTCGCCGGCCACGACGACGGCGTCGACCCGTTCCTCGAGGCCGAGGTCGATGGCTCGCCGGAAGGCCGCGAACTGGCGCTCGCGCTGCTGGGCTGCCGCCTCGCCGAGGTCCTGGTGCCGGGCTCCGAGATGGACGTCGGCGATGTGCAGCAGGCGAGGCATCTGGGGCTAAAGGGCCTCCGGAGATACGAGCGAGGAGCCCCCTTGCCCTCGCTCGCGGGGCAAAGGTCCCAGGCCATTGTGCCATCTCACCTGGCACGCCCGGCGACCGGTCCCGCGTGGAGTCCGATCGCCGCCCTGTGGTAGGCTTGGGCGGCATCACCGGTGCGCCCCGGTCCAGGGACCTTCGGCACAGCACCTGGCAGCGCGGCGCCCGGCCCCCGACCTCGCGTCACGCTTCCTGCCATGCCGCCCCGGCCGCAGCATCGGTGGATGGAAGAACCGCACACGCTGCTCCAGGAGGTCCTGTCCGGGTGTCCTACGCCGATCGAACTCTTACCTGTGCCGATTGCGGCATCGACTTCGTCCACTCCGCCGCCGATCAGGAGTTCTACGTCCAGAAGGGCTTTGCCTCCGACCCCAAGCGCTGCCCCAGCTGCCGGGCCGCCCGGCGCGCCCAGCGCGAGGCGTCCGGCTCAGGCTACGACGTGCGCGAGATCGGCGGCCCCCGGGGCTACGAGCGCGGCGACGACCGTCCCGCCCGCGAGTACTTCGCGGTCATCTGCTCGAAGTGCGGCAACGCCGCCCAGGTCCCTTTCCGGCCGCGGCAGGACAAGCCGGTCTACTGCTCCGACTGCTTCCGCGAGGTCCAGGCCGTCTGACCACGGAGGGGCCTTGTGGCCCGCCGAAGACCCTGAGAGGTTCAGCCGGCCAAGGCCCGCGGGGCTTCCTCATGTCGGGGGCTTCAGACTCTAGATCCGGAAGCTGTCCCCGTCGCGGTGGCGGGTCCGCTGCCGACCCCGCCAGACCGTCACTCGGCCGCGGCCCTGGACCTGCCAGCTGCCCTCGCGGCCGACCAGCGCGGTCTCTTCGTCGATGCCCAGGACGACGGAGCCACGCGGGGCGGCGAGGATGAAGGGCAGCATCAGCGTCTCTGGCAGCGCGTCGTAGGCGGGCCGCACGGCCGCCCTCGGCACCAGGCCGAAGGCCGGTCGCCAGCTGGGCGGGAAGGGCATCCGGCGCCGGACGCGCAGCCGCCGATCGGCGAGGACGATGGCGCCGGCCGAACAGCCGGCCACGACCGCGCCGCGGGCATGCGCCTCGTGGATGGCCCGCTCGACTGCCGTCCCGGCGACGGCGTCGTAGAGGTACTCGGAACGACCGCCGCAGAGGTAGACGAGGTCGGCCTCGCCGATGGCCTGGGCGGCTGCCGGGTCGTCGGCGTCCACCCGATCGCGGACCAGGACGAGCTCGACCTCGGCGCCCAGGGCGACGAAATGCTGGCGGCCCATCTCGGCCCAGCGGATGAAGGCCTCCTCGCCCTCCGGGATCGCCGCCGTCGGCAGGACCACCACGCGAGGGCGTGACCGGCCCGTCGCCGCCAGGAGCTCGCGATCGATGGCCTCGAGCGCCGGCGAGAAGGCGCCCGAACCGACCAGGGCGATGGCACCGCTCATAGGCCGGCGAGTCTAGCCCCATTCGGCGCGGAGGCTGGCCGCAGACCGATGGCGCGATCGTCCTCGGCTCGGTTGGTCCGGTCGCCCGAGTGCATCGCTCGGCTCCAGGATGGCCACCCGGCGCGCCGCCCAGGGTGTGCAGCGGGGCTCTCGTCTCACTGTCGCTGGGGCGCGGAACCCGGCGCCGCGTTCCTGCGCGGGGACCGTCCCGGGCCCGTCGCTCAGCGGAAGCGGTCGAAATCCGGCGGCCGCTTCTCGTCGTAGGCGGCGAAGCCCTCACGGCCCTCGTCCGTCTTCGTGTACAGGCCCAATCCGTCGAAGACCAGGTTCTGGATGCCGACGATATGGTCCGTGTCCGCGTTGAAGGAGTGCTTCAGGAAGCGGATCGCCGTCGGCGAATAGCGGGCGATCTTCTTGCCCCAGGCGACGGCCGTGGGCACTACCTCCGCGGGCGCGACGACCGCGTTGACCAGGCCCCAGCGCTCGGCGGTCGCGGCGTCGTACTGCTCGAGCAGGAACCAGATCTCCCGGGCGCGCTTCTCGCCGACGACACGGGCCAGGTAGGCCGTCCCGAATCCGCCGTCGAACGAGCCGACCCGCGGCCCGGTCTGGCCGAACCTGGCCGTCTCCGAGGCGACGGTCAGGTCGCACAGCACGTGGAGGACGTGTCCGCCGCCGATGGCGAAGCCGTTGACCGCGGCGATGACGGGCTTGGGGATCGCCCGGATCAAGCGGTGCAGCCGTTCGATCTCGAAGAGACCGTTCTCGGTGGGCCCGTAGTCGCCCGTCTCGGCGCGTTGCTTCTGATCCCCGCCGGAGCAGAAGGCGCGATCGCCCGCGCCGGTCAGGACCACGGCAGCGATGGCGTGGTCGGCCCAGGCCAGGCGGAAGGCGGCGATCAACTCGTCGACCGTGCGGCCCCGGAATGCGTTCATCCGAGCCGGCCGGTCGATGGTGATGATGGCGACGCTTTCGTCGGTCTCATAACGGACGTCCGTGAAGCCGTTCCCGGTCATTCGATCACCTCGGCTGAAGGCGGCCCTCGAGGGGCCGGAGCGGAGCGCCCCTATACTCGGCGAACCCAGCGCGTCCCGCGTCGATGCCGAACGCTTCCAGGCTCGTATCGTACGGACGGCGTGAACTCCGTGTCGGGGACGTCGAATGCCGAAACCACTTGCCGGTATCAAGGTCCTGAGTTTCGAGATCCAGGTCGCCGGTCCCTACTGCAGCATGCTGCTGGCCGACCAGGGCGCGTCGGTCATCAAGGTCGAGCAACCCGGCAGCGGTGATACGGCCCGCGGCGGCGCGCCGAGGATCAGGAACGACCGCGGCGAGCAGCAGAGCGGCTACTTCCTGCGCTTCAACCGCAACAAGCGCAGCCTGACGCTCAACCTCAAGGAAGAGGCCGGACGGCAGATCTTCCGCGACCTGGCCAGGACATCCGACGTGCTCATCGAGAACTTCCGACCCGGCCTGCTCGACGAGATGGGGCTCGGCTACGCCGATCTCTCGAAGGACAACCCGGGCCTCGTCTACGTGAGCATCACCGGCTTCGGAAGCATGGAGGGCTACCTGGGGCCCTACAGCAAGCGGCCGGCCTATGACATCGTGGCCCAGGCCATGGGCGGGCTGATGGTCACCTGCGGGCAGGCCGGCGGGCCACCGACCTGGCTGGGCGTGGCCCTGGGCGACATCGCCTCGGGCATGAACGCCGCCTACGCCGTCACCCTGGCCCTCTTCCAGCGCTCCCAGACCGGCCTGGGCCAGTTCATCGACGTCTCGATGCTGGACTCGATGATCGCCCTCGCCGAGCGCTCGGTGACCGCCTATTCGCTGACCGGCACGGTTCTCGAGCGCGGCCGCGAGCCATACATGGCGCCCTGGGGCCCGTTCGAGTGCAGCGACGGCTGGGTCGCCCTGATCGTCGCCACCGAGCGCGACTGGGCCCGCTTCTGCGAGGCCATCGGGCGATCCGACCTGGTCGAACACGAAGGCACGACCTCCGGTCCGGAGCGGGCCGGCAACATGGGCGGCTGGCTGGGCGGGATCATCGCCGCCTGGTTCGCTGGCCAGACGCAGGCCGAGGCGGTGGCGAAGCTGCTGGCGGCGGGCCTGCCCGTCGGTCCGGTCCAGGACGCGCGGGACATCTTCGAGTCGGAGCACGTCCGGGCCCGCGGGCAGCTCATCGAGGTGCCCGATCCCATCCTGGGCAGCGTCAAGCTGGTCGGCAGCTCGTTCAAGATGTCGGGCGACCCCACGCCGATCACGGGGGCCGCGCCGCGGCTGGGCGAGCATTCGGAGCAGATCCTGCGCGAGATGCTGGGCTACTCGGCGAGCGACGTCGCCCGCCTGCAGACAGAAGGAGTCATCTGAGGTGCCCGCATCGAACGAGGTCGAGGTCATCAGCGCCGTGCGCAGCCCGTTCGGCAAGTTCGGCGGCACGCTGAAGGACTTCTCCCTGCCCGAGTTGGGCGGCTGGGTGGTGGCCGAGGCGGTCCGGCGAGCCGGAGTCGATCCCGCCGACGTCGAGGAGGTGGCCACCGGGGTCAACCTGCCCGGGGCGGACCGCTCGATCGCCCGCCAGGTGCTCATCGCGGCGGGCATCCCGACGACCCGCGTCGCCTACACCGTTGACCGCGCCTGTTGCTCGTCGATGGCGGCGATCTCGATGGCCTCGCGCGGTATCCGCTTGGGCGACACGAAGGTGGCCGTGGCCGGTGGCACGGAGAACATGAGCCGCGTGCCCTACTTCCTGACCGCCCAACGCTGGGGTCATGCGCTGGGCGACGTCACGCTCAAGGACCAGCTCGTCATCGCCGACCCGATGACCGGCAAGCCGCGCGCCGTCCAGGCCAGCGACGAAGCGGCCGAATTCGGGGTCACCCGCGCCGAGCAGGACGCCTGGGCCCTGCGCAGCCACGAGCGGGCCGTCGCGGCCAGGGCGGCGGGCCGGTTCAGCGAGGAGATCATGCCCATCCCCGTGCAGCAGGCGAAGGGCGAGCCCATCCTCTTCATCGAGGACGAGTCCGTCCGGCCCGGCACGACGCTCGAGAAGCTGGCCGCACTGCCGACCATCTATGGCAGCGCCACCGTCACGGCCGGCAATGCGCCGGGCCTGAACACCGGCGCGTCGGCGATGGTGCTGATGTCGCCCGCCGAGGCCGAACGGCGGGGGCGGGAGCCGCTGGCGACGCTCATCGGCTGGGCGATGGCCTCCGGGCACCCCGATAGACTTGCCTCCATCCCAGCCGAAGCTGCCCGGATCGTCCTGGAGCAGGTGGGCCTGACCATCGACCAGGTCGACCTCATCGAGATCAACGAAGCCTTCGCGGCCATGCCGCTGGTCTCGACGCTGGTGCTGGCCGGGGGCGACCGGCAGCGGGCCCAGGCCATCCGCGAGAAGACGAACGTCAACGGCGGCGCCATCGCCATCGGCCATCCCACCGGGGCGACCGGGGCACGCCTCGTGATGACCCTCATCTACGAGCTGCGCCGGCGCCGAGCCGCCTCGGGCGAGGACCGCCCCTACTACGGTCTGGCCACCATCTGCGGCGGCATCGGTGAGGCCGAGGCGATCGTGGTCAGGGTCGGGGGCCCCGCCCCGGGTCATCCGGCGGCCTGATCCCGATGCGCGCCGATTACGCGCCCGAGGGCGTCGAGCATCCCGGGGAGTTCCCTTACACGCGCGGCATCAGCTCCGAACCCGGTCCCTGGATCATGGGCCAGTACGCCGGCTTCGGCACCGCGGCGGAAACGAACGGCCGCTTCCGGGCGCTCCTGGAGGCCGGTGTCACGGGCTTCTCCGTGGCCCTCGACCTGCCCACCCAGATGGGCCTCGATTCGGACGACCCGGCCGCGGCCGGTGAGGTCGGCAAGGTGGGCGTGGCCATCGACAGCCTGGCCGACATCGAGACGCTGATGGACGGCATACCCCTCGAGCGGATCAGCCAGGTGCGCACGACCGCGAACTCGATCGGCTACATCTGGGCGGCGATGTTCGTCGCCCTCGCCGAGCAGCGCGGCCTGGATCCGAACGCCTTCGGCCTGTTCATCCAGAACGATGTGCTCAAGGAATATATCGCCCGAGGCACCCAGATCTTCCCGCCCGCGCCCTCGCTGCGCCTCTCCGTCGACGTCTTGGAATACGCCGCCCGCCACGTGCCCCGCTGGGTGCCCCTCGCCGTCTCCGGCTATCACATCCGCGAGTCTGGCTCCGATGCCGTCCAGGAGATCGCCTTCACCTTCGCCAACGCCGTGGCCTACCTCGACGCCGCCGTCGCCCGGGGCGTCTCGATCGACGCCGTGGCCCCGACGCTCTTCACGTTCCTGTCGGCCGGCATCGAGCTGCTGCCCGAAGTGGCCAAGTTCCGAGCCGCCCGGCGGGTCTGGGCAAAGCTCATCCGCGAGCGCTACGGAGCCCGCGACCCGCGCAGCGAGCAGCTCCGCATCTTCGTGTTCACGGCCGGCTCGTCGCTGACCGCGCAGCAACCGCTCAACAACGTCGTGCGCTCGACCGCCGAGGCGATCGGCGCGGCACTCGCCGGGGTGCAGACGATGCACGTCTGCGCCTACGACGAGGCCATCGGCGTGCCCACCGAGGCCGCTGCGACCCTGGCCCTGCGCACCCAGCAGATCGTCGCCTTCGAGACCGGGCTGACCGAGACCGTCGACCCCTTTGCCGGCTCCTACGCGGTCGAGGCCCTCACCGGCGACCTGGAGATGGGGATCGCGGCGCTGCTCGCCGAGGTCGAGGCCCGGGGCGGGGCGCTGGCCTGCATCGAGTCGGGCTGGTTCTCGGGCGAGTTGGGCGCCTCCGCCTACCACCACGCCCAGGCGGTCGAGTCGGGCGCACGGGCCGTGATCGGGGTCAACCGCTTCGCCACGCCGTCGGAGCCGATCGCACCCTTCCGCATGGATCCGGCCGGCGAGGAGCGCCAGCGCGCCGGCCTGCGCGCCCTGCGCGAGCGGCGCTCGCCGGCGGCCGTCGAGCGCGCTCTCGACCTCGTCGAGGCTGCCGCCCGCGCCGGCGAGAACGTCGTGCCGGCCTGCGTCGAGGCAGTCAAGGCGTACGCCACGGTCGGCGAGATCGTCGGACGGCTGCGCCTCGTGTTCGGGGAGTGGCGCCCGAGCGGCGCGTTCTAGGAGCCCGGGGCCGAGTCGAGGAATCCTCGCAGACAGGCGTTGAAGAGCGCCGGCTGCGCGCTGTGGGGAGCATGGAAGGCACCGGGGATCACGGCGCGCCGGGCGCCGATGCGGGCCGCCAGGACCTCGCACACGTCGCGCAGCCCGGCACCGGCACTGGCCCGCGTCGCCGCGCTGGCGGTGTCCCAGCCGCCCGAGATGACCAGTTTGGGGAAGGCCGCGGCGGCCAGCCGATCGAGGGGGATCTCGGCCTCCCAGGGCATCCGCTGGCGCATCGACTGGACCATCGCGGCCAGGCTCTCGGGTCGCAGGCGAGCGCCCAGGTCCGACCACGAACGAAGACCCAGCGTCTCGAGGTCGTAGCCCATCGCCTCGAGGAAGGCCGGGTAGAACGCCGCCGGGGCCATGTCCGCTGCGCGCCCGAACACGATGCGGATGCGCTCCTGCATCGCCTGCGCGGTTGGGCTCGCGGGGGCCAGCTGGAAGGCGGGCGGTTCGATGACCGTCAGTGAGCGCACCGCGCTCGGCCGCCGTGCGGCGGCGATGAGGCTGGCCACGCCGCCGTACGAGTGGCCGACGAGATGGGCGCCGCCGCCGAGGAGCTCGACGAGGTCGTCCGCGTCGCGTGCGAAATCCTCACCGTCGGAGGACGGGCTGGCGCCGTACCCGCGCCGGTCCACGAAGAGCAACCGGTACCGGTCGGCGAGCGGCCGTTGGGCCGCCCAGGAGGAGCCGCCGCGCACGAAGCTGCCGTGCACGAAGACGACCGGCTCGCCGCCACCCCAGGACGTCACATGGAGCTCGCTCGACCGACCGTCCTCCATCGTCGGGGGGACGGGCGTCATCGATCCCGGGGCGTGATCCGCTCCCGCAGCAAGCCGACCATCTCGGGGCTGCCGGCGTAGATCGCCTCGGGGACCTTGTCGCGGCCGATCAGCTCGGCGAGGTCGACGGTCCGGCCGGAGGCATAGACGAGCGTCGCCCCGACGCGCGCCAGGAGCAGAGCCGGCAGGGCCAGGTCCCACAGGTTCACCGCTGGATCGAAGAAAAGGCCGGCCACGGCGCCCTTGGCCAGCAGGCAGAGCTGGTAGATGGGTGCGCCGAGGCAGTAGATGCGGCCCGGGAAGTCGACCCTGAACGTGCGGGCGTGGTTGGTCGGCCCGAAGATGAACGTATTCGGGGCCAGGACGACCGGCCCGGCCGGCCGCAGCGCCGCGTCGTTGCAGTAGGCCGGGCCCTCCTCGTCGGCCCAGAAGAGCTCGCCGGTGACGGGGTTGAGAGCGGCCCCGGCGACCGGCCGCGCGCCATCGATCAGGCAGATGGCCGGCATCCAGAGCGGCATCCCGGCCACGAACGCCCGGCTGCCGTCGAGCGCATCCACGACCCACGCGCGGGTCTCGCCCGGCGCCGCGGGCCGCGATTCGGCCGTCTCCTCCCCGATGTACCCGAAGCCGGGCGCGAGCGCCAGCAGCGAAGAACGGAGGAACTCCTCGACCGCGGCATCGGCCTCCGAGAAGACGCTCTGATCGGCCTTCACCGAGCCGGTGACGTGGCCGTAATAGCGCAGCGCCAGCGCCCCCGCCTCGCTGACGATCCCGCGCAGGTCCGCGATCGCGACCGCCATGCCGCCTCCCGCTCACGATCCTGGGCGCATCGGCTCCGCCCGAAGGGCACCGGGATGGTACCTGAGGGACCCCGCCGAGGCCCGACAGCGGACCACCCGGCGGCCGGCGCGTGGGAGCGTTCTGCTTATCCGCTTGAATCAGCCAACGATCGCGCGTACCGTCCGTTCGTGCTCGAACAGCCGCGCAGCCTGCTGGAGTTCCAGCGCGACTTTCCCGATGACGCCGCGTGCATCCGGTACCTGGCCGGACGACGCTGGCCGGACGGGTTCGTCTGCCCGGCGTGCGGTGCGACCCGGGCCCACGAGCTGGTCGGGCGCCGCCTGTGGCAATGCGCGGCCTGCCGAGCGCAGACCTCGCTCACGGCGGGAACCGTTCTCCACGGGACCCGACTGCCCCTCATCACGTGGTTCTGGGCGATGTACCTGGCAGCGACGCTCAACACCGGGATCTCGGCTCGGCAGCTGCGCAAGCAGCTCGGCCTGCGGCGCTACGAGACCGCCTGGATGCTGCTCCACAAGATCCGCCTGGCCATGGTCAACCCGCAGCGCGAGCCGCTGTCGGGCGAAGTGGAGGTCGGTCAGACGTGGGTGGGCGGCTCGCGCGGAGGCCCCGATCGCGCTCGCCCGACGACGGATGGGAAAGCCGTCCTGGTCGCCATCGCCGTCGAGCATCACGGTCACAGCCTCGGACGGCTGCGCATGGAGGTCATCCCGGATGCGTCCGGCCCCACGCTGACCGACTTCGTGCTCCGCAACGTCGCCCCCGGATCGACGCTCCACGGTGACAGCTGGGCCGGGTCCAACCGCCTCCTCGCCGGCGGCTATCGCGGGCAGGGCCGAGCCGGCCATGCGGTCCGCGGCGCCGACGAGGAGATCAACGTCGTCCCGGGGGTCCATCGGGTCGCCGCCAACCTCAGGACCTGGCTGCGGGCGACGCATCGCGGCGTCGGCGCCGATCACCTCGAGCGCTACCTCGAGGAGTTCGTCTTTCGGTTCAATCGACGCTTCTACCCGATGGCGGCCTTCGACACGCTCCTCGGTCTGACCTCCCGGATCGAGCCGACGGCCTAC
>JBIOIE010000006.1:0-17865 GCA_044449605.1 Candidatus Limnocylindrales bacterium
CCCGAGGAGCACGCCGGCCAGCACCGGCCAGCGGCGGTCCAGCGCCAGCCACAGCGCCAGGAGCGCGTAGAAGACGCCGTTGATGCCGGCAAAGAGCCAGGAGGTGCCCTCGCCGGCCGCCCACCAGTGGACGCTGCCGATGGCGAAGGCCAGGGTCAGGGCGATCCGCGGCAGCGGCGCTGTCCCGATCTTGCCCAGGAGCGTCCAGAGGATGGCCACGTTCAGGCCGCCCACCAGGGCCGAGGCGATGCCCTGGTCGAAGCCCGGTCCGAAGAGGGCCACGAAGGGCAGCACGGTGATGGCCGGCATCGGCGGGTAGGGCACGTACCAGCCGCCGCCGACCCGGTCGACGTGCTCGATCCAGGGCATCGGGTCGGCCACGTAGAGGCGCCCGTGGAGGAGGGCGTTGGCGAGGGGCACGAAGGCGTCGAGGCTGACCCGCTCGGGCACGGTCAGCTCGTAGAGCACGGCGGCCAGCACGGCGATGCCCACGAAGGCCGCCCGCGGCCGGGCGGCCAGCCACTCGCCGAAGACCTCGAGGCCCGTCGTCCGCTCCGCGACCGCCGACGGCGGAGCAGGGGTCGCCGTCATGGCCGCGACTATACTGCCGCCGTGTCCAGCCCCGCGGGCGACCCGGTCGCGACCAGCGGCCCGACCCCAGGGACCCACGTCCCCGCCCTCTCCTACTTCTTCCCCGCCCACGACGAGGCGGAGAACATCGAGGCGCTCGTCGCCGAGGCGCTGGTGGCGTTGCCCTCTCTCGCCGGGGCGTTCGAGATCGTCGTCGTCGACGACGGCAGCCGGGACGGCACGGGGGCCATCGCCGACCGCCTGGCGGCCGAGCACCCGGAGATCGTCCGGGTCGTCCATCACGGCCTGAACCGCGGCTACGGGGCGGCCCTCCGGAGCGGCTTCCAGGCCGCCCGCCACCCGCTCATCGGCTTCACCGATGGCGACCGCCAGTTCCGCGTGGCGGACCTCGGCCGGCTGCTCGATCGTCTGGCGGCTCCGGACGCGCCCGACGTCGTCGCCGGCTATCGCCTCAAGCGCGCCGACCCGCTCGTCCGGACGCTCTATGCCCGCGCTTACCGGCTCTGCCTGCGCCTCTTCTTCGGGCTCCCGGTCCGGGACGTCGACTGTGCCTGCAAGCTCTTCCGGCGCGAGGCGCTGGAAGGCATCCGGCTGGAGTCGAGCGGGGCCTTCCTGTCGGCCGAGCTGCTCATCAAGATCCGTGCCCGGGGCCGCCGCGTGGCCGAGGTCAGCGTGCCCCACTACGCGCGCACGGCCGGCCGGGCATCGGGCGCGAACCCGCGGGTGGTGCTGCGCGCGGTGCGCGACTTCTGGCGGCTGCGGCTGCGCCTCTGGTTCGCCCCGCGGGCCGCCTTCGAGCGTGGCGCCGCGGTCCTCGGCGACGCCTAGCACGGCGCGGGCCAGCACGGCCCGCGGGTCTAGTCGGGTCGGCGCTCCGGGCCCTCACCGGGGCTGGGCGGATCGCCCAGGTCCATTTCGAGCGAGTTGACGAACTCGCGGAAGACCGAGAGCCGCTCGTCGTCCTCGGGCTCGGGCGTGACGCCCGCCCGGTCGAGCACCGCGTCGGTGGCGAAGATGGGCACCCCCGCCCGGATGGCCAGGGCGATCGCATCCGAGGGCCGGGCGTCGACGCCGACCGTCCGCTCAGCCAGCTCCAGGATCAGCTGAGCCCTGAAGGTCTCGTCGGCCAGGTCCGAGACGACGACCTGCTTGACGGTGACGCCCAGCTCCTGGAGCGTGTTGGCGAAGAGGTCGTGGGTCAGGGGCCGTTCCGGAGTGATGCCCTGGAGGCGCCGGGCGATGGCATCCGCCTCGGCCGTGCCGATCCAGATGGGCAGGTAGCGCCCGCCCTCGGCGTCCTTGAGGATGACCACGTGCTGCGACGAGAGCATGTGCACGCGCACGCTCTCGACGACCATCTCGGTCATCCCGGGCATCATCGTCCGATCATCCTACGCGTTCCCGGCGACCTACGGCGAGCCCGAGGGCGAGGCGCCCACCGAAGCCGACGAGCCCGCTGACGGCGAGGGCGACGCGGCAGGTCCGCCCGTCTGGGTCAGGGTCGTGCTCAGGAGCTGCGAACCGTCGGTCCAGATCATGACCGCCGGCGCACCTTCGCCCTCGACGACGTACATGCCCCGCATGGTGGCGAAGCCCTCCTGGCCGGGCGCGGCCATGTACTGCTCGAGGTACTCCGAGGTGCTCTTGGAGAAGAGCAGGACCCGCTTCCACTCGGCGTCCCAGAGCCACATGCGCCCCGCGTCGGCGACCGGCGAGGCGGCCATCAGGCGATAGTCGTGGCCCGGCCGCACGTCGTCCGCGTCAGGCGGGTCGGCCAACTGGAAGCTGTCGATGTGGCCCTGCACATAGCGCACGACCCGGTCGCTCTGGAGCAGGTAGACGTCCCCGTCGATGAAGATCTGGTGGAAGGGCGTGACGTCGGTCGGCGAGGCCAGGTAGTCGCTCGGGGCGGCGGGGTAGCCACTCCCGTCGGCGGCCGGCGGGAAGCGCAGGACCTGTTTCGAGCTGGGGTCGACGACGTAGAGGAAGTAGAGGCTGGCCGTGCCGTTCCGGGCGAACGTCGCCATGTCCTTGACGTCGTTGCCGAGCGCGGTGTCGCCACCCAGGCGCAGGCGGGCGAGGGTGCCCCCGCCCTTGGCGTCGGACGGGCGCCAGCGCCAGAGGACCGAGTCGAGGTCGAGGATGAAGATGTCCGGCCCGGCCGTGGCCAGCATCCAGGGTTCGCCGATCTGGCGGCCGCCGGCGTCGGCGTCGCCCTTGGTCACGACGACCTTGGCCTTGCCGGTGGCGAGGTCGACGCGCACGAGCGACGAGGTGGCGTGGTCGAGCAGGTAGGCCGCCCCGTCGGGCCCGGGCACGAGGTCGACGACGTCGGCATTGGGCGAGAGCGACGCGCGCAGGTCGAAGACGACCCGCGACGTGACGTCGCGGACGCCATAGAGCGTGTCCAGGCCCGCCGTCGCCCGGTCGCGCAGCGGCCGCAGGGTGCCCTCCGCGACGCCCAGGTCCGTGGCCTTCTTGAGGTCCGTCCAGGCCTGCCGCAGCAACTCCGTGGCCCGCGTCGGGTCGGCCGCGATAAGGCCGCCGCTGTAGACCTGGTCGATCTCGCCGGTCGCGGCCGTCAGGGCCGCCTCGCCCGCGTTGACCTGGCCGATCGTGCCCTCCTTGCCCGGCAGCAGGACCCAGATGCCGATGCCGACGACGACGAAGAAGCCGATCAGGGACAGGACGGCCACGCCCGCGCGCTGCTGGGAGTCGCGCCGAGACCAGAGCGGCCTGACGGGCCGGTAACGGGGGGCCCGGCGGGGGAGCAGGTCGAGCAGGCGGTCGGCGATCGCGATGACCGTCCCGCCGAGGATCGTCCGGATGCCCCGCACCCGGTCGCCGACCGCGGCGGCGGCGTTGGCCAGCGGGTCGGCCAGGGGGATCGGGGAGCGGACGGGCGCGCCGGCCAGCGGTTCGGCCGGCCGGACCGGTACGAGGCGGTGCTCGGCGCGGGTGACCGGGGCCTCGGACGCCTCGAGGGCGAGGATCGTGTCCGAGCCGTCCCCGCCGGCAGCCACGAAGAGATGATGGAGATGCTCGACCGCCGACTGCGGATGGAGGGTGACGACGGCGTTCTTGAACTCCTCCTCGCCCACCAGGCGGGTCACGTTGCCGCTCACGAGGAGGAGGGAGTCGCCGACGGCGATCTCGCCCCGCCAGACGTGGACGCGCGGATCGCCCGGCGCCGGCAGGCCGTCGCCCCGGTCCGCGTCCGGCAGCGACAGCAGCCGAGCCGAGCGGACGAGGTAGGCGTCCGCGTCGCCGATGGTGGCCACGTACAGCTCGTGGCCACGGACGACGGCCACGCACACGCCGAGGGCGCCTTCGGCCAGGCCGCTCCCCTCGCGGCCGTGGCGGAGCTGCTGATTGGCAGCAAGGACCGCCTTCTGGAGGCAGACCGGGATGCCCGCCGACTCGTCGTAGTAGTACCGGTCGCGGATCGTCGCCCCCACCAGCGCCGCGGCCTCGGCGCTCCGTCCGGCTGCCCCGGAGCGGACGCAGACGAGCCCGTAGAGGTTGCCCTTGGAGCGGATCGCGGAGCCTGTCTCGGGCTCGCGGTGGATGACCGTGTCGGCGGACGTGGGCAGGCGGTCGGGCCCGGGCACGATGCCGATCTTCAGGTGGAGGCGGACGGCCATGGGCGGCCTAGTCTACGTCGCGCTACGGCGGTGAGGCGCTGCCGCCTCCCTCGGCGCGTGACCTGACGACGACCTCGAGGATCTCCGGGTTCCGGCCGCCCATCGACCGCCCGAAGGCCTCCAGGAGCTCGCTCGTCCGGAGCCGGATCTCCTGGGCCACGATGGGCTGGCTGGCGGCGACGGCGAGGCGGCCGGCGGCCTCGTCCCAGGCCTCGAGGTGGCACAGGCCGGCCGCCGCCGGGACCCGCTCGCCGACGATGCGCTGCCAGGCGGCCGCGGCGCGGGCCCGGCGCAGCTCCGCATCGATGCCCAGGGCCGCGGCGGCCGCGGGCAGCAGGTCCCCGATCCGGCGCATCGGCCGGCGGCCCTCGCTCACCGGGCCACCGGCGGGCGGGCGCCGAGGGCCTGGACCCGGCCGGGCGTGACCTGGAACGTCGCCGATCCGGCGACCAGCTCGGGATCGAGGTCGTCCAGCGTCGTCGTCGTGATGAGCGCCTGGGGCAGTTCCCTGATGCGGCGCACGAGGTGGGCCCTGCGCTCGGGATCCAGCTCGCTGAAGACGTCGTCGAGGAGGAGCAGGGGCGGCTCCCCGTCGACGGTCAGCAGGTCCAGCTCGGCCAGCTTGAGGGCCAGGATCGCCGTCCGCTGCTGGCCCCGCGAGCCGAACGTGGAGAGGGCCCGGCCGCCCAGTTCGAAGACGACGTCGTCGCGGTGCGGCCCGACCAGGGTTGCGCCGTTCCAGCGCTCCTTCTCGGCGGTCTCGGCGAGGCGGCGGCGGAGCGCTTCGGCGGGCGTCTCGTCGCCCTGCGCCGGGGCGTTCGACTGGTAGCTCAACCCGAGCATGGCCTCGGCTGGGGCGATCTCGGCGTGGGCCGCCGCCAGCGGGCCGGCCAGGATGGCCAGGAGGTCGAGCCGGGCAGCCACGATCGCGCCGCCCTCCTCGACGATGAGCCGATCCCAGTAGGGCAATTCGTCGGGCGATGCCTCGTCCTCACGGATGCGCCGGAGCAGGCCGTTGCGCTGCTGGAGGGCGCGCCCGTAGATGCTCAGCGAGCGGCCGTAGGCCGCCGACCGCGCTGCGGCGAGTGCGTCGAGGGTCGCCCGGCGGAGCGACGGGGAGCCGACCACGAGCTGCATCTCCTCGGGCGCGAAGAGGACGACGCGGAGGGCCTCGCCGAGACCGGCGACGCGGCGCCCCACGCCGTTCACGAGCAGACGCTTGCGGGCCGATGCCGGGCCGCTGCGCTCGATGCTCAGGGCGATACGGTCGTCGCCCCGCCGGGCGCCGTGCTCGACCTCGACCTCCAGGCGGGCGAAGGGCGCGCCCCAGGCCACCAGCTCGGCGTCGCTGGCCGTCCGGTGGGAGGCGCCCCGGGCAAGCACCACGAGCGCCTCGATGAGCCCCGTCTTGCCGGCGGCGTTGGGGCCGACCACGACGCCCGGCCCGGCTGGCAGCTCGAGCTCGAGCCCGGGATAGCTCCGGAACCCGGTCAGGGACAGATGCCGGACGCGCACGACCGGGCCCGGCGCGCGGCTGGCCCTAGGACGGGGTGCGGACCGGCATGATCACGTGCACGTAGCCGTCGTCACCGATCGGCTTGAGCACGCCCGGCGAGAGCGGGCCGGTGAATTCGATGGCCAGCTGCTCGGCGCCGACGTTGGCGAGGGCCTCCTGGAGGTAGCGCGCGTTGAAGGCCACGGTCAGCGGCTCGCCCTCGGTCTCGGCGGCCACCTCGCCCTCGGTGTCACCGACGTCTGCGGCCGCGGCGATGGTCATCGACCCTTCGCTCCCACCGTCGAGGCGGAGCTTGACGACGTTGGCCGACGAGCTGGCGATGAGCGCCGAGAGGCGCACGGCCTTGAGGAGCTCCTCGCGATCGACGACGGCGCGCGTCGTGTGGGTGCTGGGCAGGACCTGCTGGTAGTTGGGGAACTGGCCGTCGATGAGCCGGCTGACGAGGTCCACGCCCTCGAGGTGGAAGAGGATCTGGTTCTTCGAGGGCGCCAGGACGACGTCGACGGGGTCGTCGCTGTCGGCCAGGATCCGCTCCAGCTCGTGGTAGGAGCGGGCGGGCACGACGACGCTGGTGTCCTCGACCGGGTCCATGATGCCCACCGTCTTCACGGCGATCCGGTAGTTGTCGGCCGCGGCGAGGGTCAGGCGGTCGCCCTCGAAGCGGGTGAGGACGCCGGTGAGGATGGGTCGGGCCTCGTCGCTGGCGGCCGCGAAGACGACCTCCGAGAGGGCCTGCTTGAGGACCTTCTGGCTGATCCGCGTGGTGGGCCGCTCGCCGGCGGCGGGGATGACCGGGAACTCCTCGGCGTCGATGCCCCGCAGATGGGCCTTCTGGCGGCCGCAGCGGATGTGCAGGGCCGTGCCGTCCAGCTCCAGGTCGACCCGCTCGCCGGGCGGCAGGGAATTGACCACGTCGGTGATGAGGCGTGCCGGGACCGTCAGGGCGCCGTCGCTCTCGATGCGGCCGGGGACCCAGTAGGTCATCCCGATCTCGAGGTTCGTGGCGGTGAGCTTGAGGCCGGCATCCTCGGTGCGCAGCAGGACGTTGGCGAGCACCGGGAGCGTGCTGCGCGAACTGACCGCGCGGCTCACGACCTGGAGACCGCGGGCGAGGTTCTCCTGCATCACCGATAGCTTCACGGTCGAAGGTCTCCCTCGGTTCGGGGTGTCGGATGAGTCACGTGCGGAGCTATCTTCTCACCCCATCATCATCGTCATCATGGTGTGGACGCCGGGGACGGCCTCGTTCGGCGCCGAGCGGTCCGGAGGTGGAGAACCGTGGTCCAGGGGCCGGTCCGGGGCGGAGCGGTCGGGGACGAACGGGGGACGGGACGGCGCCCCCGGTGGACAGGTTCCGGAGTGGCCGCGATCCATCCCCAGGCTCACGTCGCGGGCCGGCCCGTCGACCACGGTGGTCGGCCGCCTTGTCCACATCCAGGGCCGGCTTTCCACCGGATCGGGGGCCTTATCCACAGCTCGGACCGGGCCGACGGCCGCGGGAGCCGGAATCTCAGTCGGCGTAGATCAGCTCGCGGACGGCCGCCAGTTCGCGGCGCAGCTCGTCGTTGTCCTGGCTCTCGCGGGTGATCTTGTCGCAGGCATGGAGGACGGTGCTGTGGTCGCGGCCGCCCAGCTCGGCCCCGATGCGCAGCAGCGAGACGTCCGTCTCGGCGCGCATCAGGAACATCGCGATCTGGCGGGGCATGACGATAGCCCGGTCGCGCTTCTGGCCGCGCAGTGCGTCGATCTCGACGCCGTAGAACTCGGCCACGGCCTGGGTGATGCGCTCCGGCGTGACCATCCGCTTCTTGGGGTTGTAGAGGACGTTGGAGAGGACCGCCTGGGCCAGCTCGATGCTGATCGGCACCGCGCCCATGCTGGCGTAGGCGACGATGCGGTTCAGGGCGCCCTCCAGCTCCCGGATGTTGCTGACGACCTTGCGGGCGATGAACTCGAGGACGTCCTGGCCGATGGGCACGCCGTTCTCCTCGGCCTTGGCCCGCAGGATGGCGATGCGGGTCTCGAGGTCGGGCGCTGTGCGGTGGGCGACGAGGCCCCACACGACGCGGCGGCGCAGCCGCTCCTCGAGGGTCAGGATCGCCTTCGGCGGCCGGTCCGAGGAGAGCACGATCTGCTTGCCGTCCTCGTGGATGGCATTGAACGTGTGGAAGAACTCCTCCTGGGTGCGCTCCTTGTCGGCGATGAACTGGATGTCGTCGATGAGGAGCAGGTCGATCTTCCGGTAGCGGGCCCGGAAGTCGTCGATGCGGCCCTGCTGGATGCTGGTGATGAAGTCGTTGGTGAACTTCTCGCTCGTCGCGTAGACCACCCGCTTGCGCGGGAACCGGGAGAGGACCTGGTTGCCGATGGCGTGCATGAGGTGGGTCTTGCCGAGGCCCACCCCGCCGTACAGGAAGAGCGGGTTGTAGGCGTGGCCGGGCCGTTCGGCAACGGAGAGGCTGGCGGCGTGGGCGAGGCGGTTGGCCGAGCCGACGATGAAGCTCGCGAACGTGTAGCGCGGGTTGAGGCTGGCCGCCGGCCCCTCACCGCCGACGCGCGTCGGCTCGAGGCGGACGGGCCGGGAGGGCGCGGCCTCGGCCGCCGCCGCGGGCGCCTCCTGGACCTCGAATTCGAGCTGCACGCTGTAGCCGACGACGCGAGCGAGGGTCTGGCTGATCAGCGAGCGATAGCGGGTCTCGAGCCAGTCCTTGGCGAAGCCGTTGGGGACCGCGATGCGGAAGCGGTTTTCATCGACGGCGACGAGCGCGGTCTCTTTCAGCCACGTCTCGAAGTTCGCCGGCGAAAGGGAGACCTGCAACTCACCGAGTGCGGCTCGCCAGACCTGCTTCGCATCCATCGATGGCACGACCCCTGAGCTGTCGGTTGTCGGGACGTCCTCTCTGCCTACCCTGGACGCCGCGAGCGGTGCCCGGAGGAGCCCTACATCGGCCGTGCCGACCGACGGGCCATCGAGCTGTACCTCACGGCCGACCGGAGCATCCCGGCGGGTCCGCCACCTGCGTCCCGGCGCCGGAGGCTGGGGAAGCGTAGCACCGGGTCGGGACCCCCGCAACGAGATTCCGGG
This sequence comes from Candidatus Limnocylindrales bacterium, assembly GCA_044449605.1. Lineage (GTDB taxonomy): Bacteria > Chloroflexota > Limnocylindria > Limnocylindrales > CSP1-4 > CSP1-4. Next base: position 8,837 of record JBIOIE010000006.1, read on the forward strand.
ATACTCCAGGGGAGTATCTCATCCGGGCCGGCCAGGCTGCCCCGGACGCCGTCCGTCCGTTCGCTTTGACGCTGGCCGCGATGCATCCCATATAATCGCCCGGTTCATCTGACGCGCCGAGCGACCCCCGTTGATGGTTGGCCGTGGAGGGCGCGTCGATCTGCCTAACGGGGCAGGTGGGCCGTCGATGGTCCGCTGACGCCCCTCACTCCGAGGCCAAGGAGCCGCTCACGCGCGATGAAGCAGACATTCCAGCCCAAGAAGCGACACCGCGCCAAGGAGCATGGCTTCCGGGCCCGCATGAAGACGAAGGGTGGGCGCCGGGTACTTGCGGCCCGTCGGGCACGGGGACGGCACCAGCTCACCGTCTGACGGCGGGTCGACCGAGGGCACGGGCGTGACGAGCGCGCCCGAGATGCTGCGAGCGGCGAAGGACTTCGCGGCCCTGCAACATTCGAGCCGATCCCGGTCCGATCGGCTGCTGGCAGCGCGGTTCGCCGCCAACGACCAGCAACGAACGCGGTTCGGCATCTCGACCGGTCGCCGCATCGGCGGCGCGGTCGTCCGCAATCGGGTCCGGCGACGGATCCGGGAGAGCCTTCGGGCCCTCGCACCGCGCTTCGTCGGGGGCTGGGACGTGCTCATCGTGGCCCGTCCGGAAAGCGCGACCGCCAGCCGGGCGGAGTTGGCCGGCACACTCGAGCGCCTGCTGCGCAAGGGCGGAGCGCTTCGGGAAGAAGGGATCGAGGCGTGAAGTACCTGGGCATCGGACTCATCCGGCTGTATCGGATCGTCTTCGCCTGGCTGCCTCCATCCTGCCGGTTCGAGCCCTCCTGCTCGCGCTACACCGAGCAGGCCATCGACCGTTACGGGCTGTTCAAGGGAAGCTGGATGGGCATGAAACGCATCGCCCGCTGCCACCCCTGGAACCCCGGTGGTTACGACCCGGTCCGCTGACGCTGACCGGTACGAGGAGGATGTGACGACGACGCCGCGAGCGATGCGCCGGGCCCGGATCGGGCTGGTGGCCGCCCTGGCCGTCTTCTTCGTCCTGCTCGTGGCCGTCCCGGCCGCCGCCGACAGCCCAAGTCCCGACGCCGGCACGCCGGCCGCCACGGCGACAACGCCCGCCGTCAGCCCGGGGACGTCGACCGCCCCGTGCCCGAATCCCAGCCCATCGCCCTCCCCGACGCCCGATCCGGCGGCGACCGCCACGCCCGCGGGCCAGACCCCCACGCCGCACGCCACGACCCACCCCAACCTCTGCCCGGCGGTCCCCGGCTCGGACCTGGGTTCGACGCTCGCCTGGCTCTTCACGCCGATCTTCCAGGTCATCTTCCTGGCCCTCGTGATCGTCTATCGCGTCGTCGGCGACATCGGCGTAGCGATCATCGTCGTGACCATCCTCATCCGCCTGCTGCTCGTGCCGATGTTCCGCCGCCAGATCGTCTCGACGCGGCGGATGCAGGCGGTCCAGCCCGAGCTCAAGGCCCTTCAGGCTCGCTACAAGAACGACAAGCAGAAGCTCCAGGCGGAGCAGATGCGCTTCTACAAGGAGCGCGGCGTCAACCCCCTGGCAGGCTGCCTGCCCAGCGTGCTCCAGCTCTTCCTGCTCATGCCGATGTACTCGGTCTTCAGCTCGGGCCTCTCGGCGCCCGACATCAGCTCGATGCTCCACGTCTTCGGTGTGCAGATCGTCGACGTGACCTGCCAGGCGCAGGCCGTCCTCCACACCGCGCCGTGCATCCATCCCAACATCGCCTGGCTGGGCGGGCTCGATGCCAGCCAGAAGGAGATCTTCCTCGAGCTGCCCCGCTCGTTGCCCATCGTCGGCGGCTTCGGGCTGAGCGCTCTGGCCCTCGTGTCCGCCTTCCTGCAGCTCGTCCAGACGCGGATGATGACGCCGTCGTCGAGCGACCCCCAGACCCGCGCCCAGAGCCGCGCCTTCCTGATCATGCCCCTCTTCTCCGTGATCTACGGCGCGTTCCTGCCCTCGGGCCTCTTCATCTACTGGATCACCACGACGATCTTCTCGATCGTGCAGCAATACCTGATCGCCGGTTTCGGCGCCCTATTCCCGCTCTTCGGATGGACCCCGGCCTTCGTCACCGCTCATCAGCCGCGCTTCCCGGTCATGCCCGCGCCCGTGCTGAACACCCTGAGCAGTGGCGGCCCCGTCGATCGCCGCAGCGCGGCCGATCGGGCAGCGGGGACGGTCCGGCCATCCCGTGAGCGAGCACGCACCAGCCGGCGAGGGAGACGACGATGAACGAATACCAGGAGTTCACCGGGAAATCGGTCGAGGAAGCCCTCAAACGGGCCATCGAGGCCTTCGGGGTGGGCGGCCTCAACGATATCGACTTCGAGATCCTCACCCACGGGTCCAAGGGCGTTCTGGGCATGGGCGCCGAGCCGGCGCGCATCGTGGCGGCACCCCGGGCGGCCCTGGGTGGAGCAGCCCCGCGCCGCGAGGCAGCCGCGGCCGTGCCGCTCCCGACGCCGGCGCGGGAGCCGCGCATGGAGCGCGGCGAGCGCGGGGAACGGGGCGACCGAGGTGGCCGTGACCGCCGGCCGGCTGGGGATCGCGACCGCCGTCCGGAGCGACCGCCGCGCGGACCGGCCCCGGCGATGCGCCAGGCCGAACCCGGGACCATGCCCGAGCATCCCCAGGCCGACCGCCCTGAGCCCCCCGATCGTCCCGCCGGCCCTGGTCGTCCTCCGCGCCCCGAGCGCGGCGAACGTGACCGACGACCCGCCTCGCGACCTGCCCCGCGCCAGCTCCCGGAGGCCCTCAGCGCCGGCGAGCAGGAGCAGGTCAGCGTGGCCCGCGCCTCGCTCTCGGTCGAGCGCGAGGAGATCCAGGCGGCCGAGGCTTCACCCGAGGCTCTCGCGGCCGGCAAGGACATCCTCGAGAAGCTCATGGAGCTGCTCGGCTACGACGTGACCGTGACCATCGAGCAGGGCACGACCTCGAAGTTGAGCGTGACCGGAGCCGAGTCGGAGAAGGAGGCCCTGGGCATCCTCATCGGCCGCAAGGGCGATCGCCTGTCCGCCCTCCAGCACCTCGTCAACCTCATGCTCTCGAAGCGGATGGGCGCCTGGACCCGTGTCCTGGTCGATGTCGAGGAGTACCGCGGCCGGCGCGAGCGGCAGCTCCAGGAGATCGCCGAGCGCGCCGCCGAGCGGGTCATGGAGACGGGCAAGATGCTCCAGCTGGAGCCGATGACCCCGCTCGAGCGGCGCTGGATCCACATCGCCCTGCGCGACCGGCCGGGCGTCGCGACCCAGTCCATCGGCGAGGAGCCCAACCGCCGGGTCGTGGTGTTGCGCCGGGAGGTCTGACCTCCGTCCCGCCCCGCCGGACGCAGGTGCCGTCGCCGGCCAGCGCGTCGCCGGGGACACGGGCCGGGTCGGCGCTCGCCCAAGGAGCCCTCGCGGCGCCGGGTGACCGATGGCGACGCGCTTGGGGCCGGTCGGCCGTCGCTTTCGCGGATGGCGCAGGGCACGATGCGGCATGGAGGTGCCACCATGCCGGCCGCCACGATGCCCCCGGTCGAAGCCAGCGTCAGGACACGGATCGCCTCGGCCGCGGCCGTCTGGATCGACCTGCGCCACGCCCTGGTCGGGCGCACGACGCCCGGCGGCGAGATCGAAGTCATCGAGATCTCCCGGCCGGTCAGGCTCGAGGAGCCTCTCACCCGATGGATCGCCCTCGTCGCCGATGCCGTCGGTGACCGCGAGCGGGTGCTGATCCTCGGCGCGGGCCCGATGCGCCTCGCCCTCGAGCGAGAGTACGTGGCCATCTTTCACCGGCCGGACCGGATCATCGACGTCGAACCGGCCAGCAGCATCGACCGCGCCGGCCTCATCGTCCGCGTCCGCGAGCTGGCCGGCTGAACTCGGGCGCTCCCGTGCGCCCGACCATCTGACATGACGACGCGGCGCTCCCGGCGGAGGAGCGCCGCTTCAGATGAGTGCTGGTGGAGATGGGGGAGGGTCGAACTCCCCGTCCAGAACCATCAGCCGGAGACCACTACGAGCGTGTCCGATGCTTTGTCGTCGAGCTCCAGGGCCACCATCGGCAGCGTTCCGGAAGCTCCAGTCGCGTGTCCCTGGATCGGGCCTGATCTCCGGCTACGCGTCGCTCACCGGAACTGCATCCCCGCTTGGTGACGCTTCCACAGCCCACGGGGAGGAGGCTGCTTCCACGCTCACCTTACTGCCTAAGCAGCGAGGGCGAGAGCAGGCTGGCGGTTGCCAGTTACTTCGTTTTGCCGCCGGTTTAACGAGGCCTGACGGCACCTCGGCTCGCGTTCTCCGGGGATCCGGCCCTGTCGATACCACGCATCCCCATGAGTCCCGGACACGGCGTCCGGACCACGAATCTTACCAGCAAGTCCGCGCGGCCCCCTTCGGCGATGTGCGGATCGCGATTGGGACCGGCCCCTATCGCCCCCGGCGGAGGCCGGCCATCTCGCGATCGAGATCGCGTTTCGCGTCGCGCTCGGCGATGGCGCGCCGCCGGTCGTGGAGCTGCTTGCCGCGGGCCAGGCCGAGTTCGACCTTGGCGTGGCCCCTGGCGTCGATGTAGAGGCGCAGCGGCACGAGGGTCAGGCCCTTGGTCCTGGTCAGCCCGAGCAGCTCGTCGATCTCGTCCCGGTGGAGCAGCAGCTTGCGCATCCGGCGCGGCTCGTGGTTGTAGCGGCTGCCCTCCGCGAGCGGCGCGATGGTCGCGCCGATGAGCCAGGCCTCGCCCTTCTCGACGCGCGCGTAGGCCTCCTGGAGGCTGACCTTGCCGGCGCGGATGCTCTTGATCTCCGTGCCGGTGAGGACGAGGCCGGCCTCGATGTGCTCCTCGATCGTGTATTCGTGATACGCCTTGCGGTTGAGCGCGGCGGTGTGCTCGGCCATGGGAGGATCCTTCGCTGGCGGCGGCCCCTCGATGCCGTGCCCCGCCCTGAGGGGACTGTAGCGGACGCTGGGACGCAGGAGACAGGGGCGCCGGACGCAGGAACGCCGGCCCGTGTCCGGACCGGCGTTCCAGTGGCTCGACCACCTAGCGGGGTCTGATCAGGCGGTTGCCTCCCGCAAGGTGGTGCAGCGCTTGGGACTATCGATCACTGCACATCACCTCCTTTCGTCTGGGCGGGACAGTAACCGACGTCCGGCGGAGGCGCAAGGGGGTGCCCCGACGCTCAGGTCTGCGGCCTGGTCGAGCGGAAGTCGGATCCATCGCGGGGAGTGATAGCGGCGCGCCCATAAGGCTGGTCAGGGTCGCGACGACCTCATCAGCCACGGATATCCATCACCGGGAGCGACAGGTGCGCCCCTGACCGAGTGGCTGGTGGCGCCCGGGACCCGCTTAGCCGACGGGCTATCCCTCACAGCGATGGGCGCGCTCGGATCCGCCGCGCTTTGCGACCCGGCCGGGCCGATGGGCCGGCCCGCCTCGCGCTTACGACGAGGCGCCCGTCAGCAGTTCGATCGCCTTCTGCAGCACGACGTCCGTGGTGGCGCCGGCGGGGACGGTCACGGCGACGTCGGGGGTGAGGCCCTTGCCGTTGATCCAGGTCTTCTTGGGGGTCAGCCACTTGGCCACGGAGAGGCGGAAGCCGCCCGTGTCGTTGCCGAGCTGCTGGAATTGCTGGACGGTGCCCTTGCCGTAGCTTGTCTGGCCGACGAGGCGGGCGCGCCCGGTGTCCTGGAGCGCCCCAGCCACGATCTCCGAGGCGCTCGCCGTGCCCTTGTCGATGAGCACGACGACCTGGATCTGCGGGTCCGTGGCCACGCCGCCCGGCGCGGCATCGTGGGCCACTTGCGTCCCGTCGGCGAATTCCTCCCAGAAGACGGGGCCGCTGGCGATGAACTGGCCGCCGATCTTCTGGGCCGCGTCGATGAAGCCGCCCGGGTCACCCCGCAGGTCGAAGACGATGCGGGTCAGGCCCTGATCGACCAGCGCCTTGAGCTGGGTCTGGAACTCGTCGGCCGATCCGGAGGAGAAGCTGTCCAGACGGATGTAGCCGACCTTGCCGCCGGCGATGACATCGCTGCTGACGACCGGGTTGTCGATGACCGCCCGGACGATGGCCATCTCGAACGGCGCTCCGCTGCCGCGCACGATGCTCAGGCGAACGGTCGTGTCCTTGGGGCCGCGCACGAGGGCGACGGTCTGGTCGAGGGTCTTGCCGGCCAGGGGGCTGCCGTCGATGGCCACGACCTCGTCACCCGCGAGCAGTCCCGCCTTGGCCGCCGGGGCGCCCGGGATCGTGCGCACGACGACGACGTGGCAGGTCGGGCCGGCCGGCGTGCAGCCCTCGACGCCCTTGTCGTCGCGGGTGGTCATGACCGCGCCGATGCCCTCGAACTGTCCGGAGATGCCCGTGAGCGTGTTCTTGAGGTCCTCCGAGCTGAGGTACTGGCTGAAGGGGTCGCCCAGGGCGCCGAACATGCCCTTGATGGCGCCTTCGACGAGCGCCTTCTGGTCGACGGTGCCGACGTACTCCTTGGCGATCGAGTCGTAGGCGTCCCAGAAGGGTTGGAAGAGCTCCTGCCGGTCGGCCGGCGTGCCCGGTGTCAGGGCGCTCTGGCGTCCGAGCAGGAAGCCCGCCCCGAGGATCCCGCTGCCGGCGACGACCACGACCAGGGCGAGGGCCGCGACGAGGACCGCCCGGCTCCGGCCCGGCCGGCGGCGCGGCACGACCGGCCAGAGGGGCGGCCGAGCGTCGGTGGCCAGCTCGGGAGAGGCCTCAGGCGACGGCCCGGGCGATGCCTCGACCGACGGCGCCGACGCCTCGTCGGGTGGCCCCGACGCGTGCCCGGGGTCGGCGGAGAGGGTGGTCCCGGGCTGATCGGCGGGATCGGCGGGAAGCTGGTCGGTCATCGGTGGAGGTTCCCCACGAATCAGCGGATGAGGTAGCTGCGGACGGAGATGGTGGCGCCGATGCTGCCCAGGAGCGCGCCGGCCGCGACGACCAGCAGGGCGAGCTGCTCGCCGAGCTGGTTGTTGAAGCCGATGGGCACCTCACTCAGGAGCCGTGCCCCGAGCTGGCTGATCGACGGGGCGGCGATGGCCAGGATGCCGAGCGTGACGAGTGCCCCGAGCAGGCCGACGAGGAGGCCCTCGAGGATGAACGGCCAGCGGATGAAGGCGTCGGTGGCCCCCACCAGGCGCATGATCTCGATCTCCTCGGAGCGGGCCATGACGGCCATCCGGATCGTGTTGACCACGATGAACAGCACGGTCAGCCCGACGAGCAGGAGGATGGCCAGGCCGACGGTCCGCAGTACGCCGGTGATGGCGACGAGGGCGTCGACGACCTTCTGCGTCTCGAGGACCTGCGAGACGACTCCCGGCGCCGACTGGAGAACGTCCACGACATGGCCGTACTGGTGGCTGTCCCGAAGCTTGACGTTGAGGCTGGCCGGGAACGGGTTGGTGCCGGTCACGTCGGTCAGGTCGGGCTGGCCCTGGGCGGCCCGATCGGCCCGCCACTTGGCGAGGGCCTGGTCCTTCGAGGTGTAGGTGACCGAAGCGACCTCGGGCAACGCGGCGACCTGGGCCTGGAGCGCCGCTACGCGGGTCGTCGCGACGCCGTCGTTGAGGAAGGCCTGGACCTCGACCTTCGCCTCGACGAACTGGAGCCCGGCATCGAGCCCCGAAAGGACAAGGACGAGCCCCGAGAGGAGCACGAGCATGAAGACCATGGTCACGGTCGCGGCCAGGCTCATGACCCGGTTGCGCCAGAAGCCCTGCACCGCGCGGCGCATCGAAAAGAGGACGAACGAGGCCATCGCGCTCAGTACTGGCGGTGGTAGCCGCCGACCTCGTCGCGCACGATGCGCCCCTCCTCGAGGGCCACCACCCGCTTGCGCAGGGCGGTCACGACCTCGGCGTTGTGGGTGGCCATGAGCACGGTCGTGCCCAGCTCGTTGATGCGCAGGAGGAGCTGGATGATCTCCCAGGAGATGAGCGGGTCGAGGTTTCCGGTGGGCTCGTCGGCGATGATGATGAGCGGGTCGTGGACCATCGCCCGAGCGATCGCCGTCCGCTGCTGCTCGCCGCCCGAGAGCTGGTTGGGACGGTGCTCGGTCTGGGCCGTGAGCCCGACCAGCGCCAGTGCCCGGGCCACGGCCGGCTCGATCTCCGAACGCGGCGTGCCCGTCACCTCGAGGGCGAAGGCGACGTTCTCGCGGACCGTCTTGCTGCTCAGCAGCTTGAAGTCCTGGAAGATGGTGCCGATCCGCCGGCGGAGGCGCGGCACCCGGTCGCGGCGGAGGTGGGCCAGCTCATCGCCGTTGACGATGACCATGCCGGCGGTCGCCAGCTCGTCCCGGATGAGCAGCTTGATGAGGGTGCTCTTGCCGGCTCCCGACGGGCCGACCAGGAAGACGAAGTCGCCCGGGGGGATGAGCAGGTCCACCTCGACCAGCGCGCGCTTGCCGTTGGGGTAGACCTTGGTCACGTCGTGGAGGACGACGGCCGCGTTCTTGAGGTCCGGGATGCCGAGGGCCGGGTCTGCCGCGCCCGGGTCGGGCCGCGATCGGGAGCCGGCGGGGACCTCGACCGCGCGCTGCAGCCCGAAGCGGAGGCCGGGTCGGAGGCTGGCTCGGGAGTGCGGCTCGGTCAAGGGTGGCTCCGCGTTCGCCGGGACCGGCGGCCGTGCGCCGGCGGGTCGGCCGCGCCTCGACACTCGGGCACTGCGAGCACGAACACGACGCCGGGAGCGTAGCACAGGCCGCCCGGCCCGGCCCCTCGGTCCGGATCGGGGACCGCTGGCCAGCGGTGCCGGGGCCTAGACGCCGTCCGCTCCGAGCGCCTGCAGGTCGGCCGCGAAGGCGGGCCCGCCCGAGTTCTCGAGCAGCCGCCCGAAGTGGTCGTCGGCGTAGGCGACGAAGTCGACGTCGAGGCTGCTGAGGGCCTGTTGGAGGACGCCCCACATCGCCTCCCGGAAGTCCGAGACCACGCGCATCAAGCGCAGGCGGGCGAGCCGTTCCGGCCGGGCTTCACCTTCGTAGGCCTCCAGGAGGAG
>JBIOIE010000007.1:0-17603 GCA_044449605.1 Candidatus Limnocylindrales bacterium
CGCATCTTCGCCGAGCAGCGCCGCCGCTTGACCGGCCGGCCCGTCCGCCTGTGGCACTCGCTGGAGCTGCGCCAGGCGCGCCAGCTGCCCGGCTTCCTGGCCGAGATCCTCGCCGCCGCGGCCGGCGTGTGGCCCGGCGATCATGCCCGGCTGGGCCGCCTGCACCGCGCGACCACCGCCACCCAGGGCTCGCTCGACGAATACTGCGACTGGCTGACGGCGGGCATGGCCGACGCCGATGACGCCTTCCCGCTCGGGCGCGAGCGGTTCGAGGAGCTGGTCCGGCTGCGCGCCTTCGAGGGCCTCGACGGCGACCAGATCCTCGAGATCGGCGAGCAGCAGCTGGCCGAGCAGCACGCCGCCCGCGTGGCCGTCGCCCGGGAGATCGACCCGGCGGCGAGCGAAGCGGAGGTCCTCGACCGGGTCAAGTCCGACCATGCGGCGACGTTCGCGACCGCCCTCGAGGAGTACCGCCAGGCGATGGTCCGGGCGCGCGGCTACCTCGTCGAGCACGATCTCGTGACCATCCCGGCCGGAGAGCGCCTGGAGGTCATCCCGACGCCCGAATACCTGCGCCAAGTGATGCCCTTCGCGGCCTACTTCGAGCCGCCCCGCTTCGACCGCGAGCCGACCGGCGTGTACATCGTCACCCCGTCCGTGCACGACGAGGCGGGCGCGATGCGCGAGCACAACCGGTCATCCATCAGCAACACCAGCATCCACGAGGCATACCCCGGCCACCACCTCCAACTGACCGCCGCGATCACCCACCCGAGCCTCGTGCGCGCGCTCGTCGACGCCCCCGAGTTCACCGAGGGCTGGGCCATGTACAGCGAGCAGATGATGCGTGAGGAGGGCTTCGACGCTGCGCCGCGCTTCCGGCTGATGCTGCACACGGACGCCATCTGGCGGGCCTGCCGGATCGTCCTCGACGTGCGCCTGCATCGGGGCCAGATCTCGGTGCCCGAGGCCATCGACTTCCTCGTCCGCAACACCGGCTTCGAAGTGCCCAACGCCACGGCCGAGGTCGAGCGCTACACGTCGACGCCGACCTACCAGCTCAGCTATCTGCTGGGCAAGGTCATGCTCCTGCGCCTGCGCGCCGACGAGCAGCGCAGGCTGGGCAGCGGCTTCTCCCTCAAGCGCTTCCACGACGCGCTGATCTACGCGGGCAGCCTGCCCATCAGCTTCCAGCGGCGCCTGCTCGCCGGGGAGGGACCGGGCCCCGCGGGGCCCCGCGCGCTGCCCGGGCGCTGAATGCAGGTCATCCCCAGCCTGGACCTGCGGGCGGGGCGTTCACGGCTCGTCTTCTGGCCGGGCGCGGCGACCGGCAGCGGCACCCCCACCGACCGGCCCGAGCGGATCGCCCGTCACTTCGTGGAGCTGGGGGCGCCCGTCGTCCACCTCGTCGACCTTGACGGCGCGGCGGCCGGACGGCCGGTCAACACCGAGGCCATCGGGGCCGTCGCGCGGGCGGTCGCGACCCCGCTCCAGGTCGCCGGCGGCATCGACGGGCCCGAACAGATCGAGCTGGCCTTCGCGGCTGGCGCGACCCGCGTGGTCATGCCCCTGCTGGCCGTGGCCGAGGATCCGGCACTGCTCGCCGCCTGCCTGCGCATCGCCGGCGACTGGCTGGCCGTCGGCCTCGATCCCCGGCCCGATCGCCTGGCCGAGGTGCGCTGGCGGATCCGGGCCAGCCCGACCCTGCGCGACCTCGTGACCAGCCTGCGCGATGCCGGGGTGCACCGCTTCGTCCTCTCGCACGGCGGGGCGGCGCCGGACCTGGACCTGCTCGCCGGCCTCGCCGCGGATCGGGCCGCCGAGTTCCTTGTCGCCGGGGGCCTGACCGACGTCGCCGTCCTGCCACGCTTGCGCGACGTGGGTGTGGCCGGGGTGATCCTGGGCGAGGCGCTGCTCAGCGGTGCGATCGACTACGGCGCCGCCGCCGCGGCAGCCGCCTGACCTAACCGTCCTTACGGGGCTGAAAGGTTGCGGTTTATTAACACTCCAGCCATCGCTAACCCTTGAGCCTGGGCCTCTCCGGGACTAGACTGTGGAGGCTGATCACTCAGCACTGCTGCCCCAGGCACAAGGTCATGGGTAGGTTGGGTTAGGGTAGCCGGTGCAGCCGGCGTGATAGATGCCCTTGTGACGTGGCAGAAGATCGACGACTCGTCGTCGGCTTCACCGGGACAGTGGAAACGGCCCCTCTTCGGAGGGGCCGTTTCGTTTGCCCGATGCTAGACTGGGCGCCCGTCGCCCCCCTCGTGCGCGACGGCCTCGCGCGCTCGTAGCTCAGCGGATAGAGCGTCTGCCTCCGGAGCAGAAGGCCGTGGGTTCGAGTCCCGCCGAGCGCGCCACCCGACAGCCCGGGAACCGGAGGCGATCCCCCACCGTCTAGGCGCAACGGCGGCGATCGCCGCGTCCCGCCCGGAGGTCCCGCGTGTCGTCTCGAGCGTCCTTCGCCGCATCTTCCGTCCTCCTCGCCCTGCTCGTCGCCGCCTGCAGCTCGCCCGCGGCCACGGCCTCGCCCTCGCAGCTGCCGTCACCGTCCTCCGCTCCGTCGCCCTCACCGGCCCCTTCGTCCTCGCCGAACCCGGCGGTCCTGCTCCTGAGGGTGCACTCCGAAGGCGGCTTCATCGGTCCGACCGCGACGCTCGCCGCGCTCCCCTCGGTGGTGGTCTACGACGACGGCCGCATCTTCCTGCCCGGCGCCGTGGACACGATCTACCCCGCCCCGCTGCTGCCGACCTTCTCGGTGCACAGCGTCGGGGCGGCCGGCGTGCAGGCCATCCGCGACGCGCTCCGCTCGGCCGGCCTCGACGTGGCCGGCGGTGGGGACACGGGCGTGGCCGCGGACACCGGCACGACGGTGTTCGAGGTGGTCGTCAACGGTCAGACGGTCACGACCCGCTTCGCGAACACGGGCGGTGGCCCTCGGCCGGGCGGCAGCCCGGCGCCGGCGGCGCTCGACCTGCTGAGCCGGCTGACGGATCCGACCGAGACCTGGGGCTCGACCGCTACGCAGGCGACGCTCTACCCGCCGACGGCCTACCGGGTCTACACCGTCCCGGGCGCTCCCGCGGCCGACCCGGCCGCCCCCCAGACCCCGATGGCCTGGCCGCTCACGACGGGCCTCGACGCGTTCGGCGTCCCTGCTCCGGTCGACCGCGGCATCGTCGGGCTCCGGGTCGGCGTCGTAAGCGGCGCCGACGCCGCGGTCCTGGCGGCGTTCCTGGCCAAGGCGAACGTGCTCACGCCGGTCACCTCCGCCGGGCAGTCCTACACGCTCTACGTCCGGCCGCTCCTGCCCGACGAGAGCCCGGGCGCCTGAGCGACCGGGCCGGAGGCGCGGCAGCATAGGCATGTGCGCGGCGCGATGCTCGGGCGGCACTACGCCGGCTCCGAGGGCCGCTCCGGGCGGGCGTACGATGCCCGGTCATGGACCCCGAGGAACTCCAGCGCCAGCGTGATGCGCTGCTCGCCGACCGCATCGGCCTGCTCGAGGAGCTGGACGAGACCCAGCCGGAGGCGCCCGGCCAGATCACCTACGGCTCGCAGGCCGCGGCGGCCAGCTTCGTCTTCGCCCAGCAGCGCGACCTGGCCCTGCACGAGCGCGCCGAACGGCAGCTCCAGCAGATCGACGAGGCCCTGAAGCGGCTGGACGATGGCACGTATGGGACCTGCCAGTCGTGTGCCAAACCGATCGCCCCGGAGCGCCTGGAGGCGCTGCCCTGGGCGGCCCTGTGCATCGATTGCCAGCGCCAGGCCGACCGCTAGAATCCGCCGACCAAGGCCCCGCCCCACCGCCCGTCGACTTGCCCCACCGACCGACCGACTCGACCGCCCGAGGGAGACATGGCCCAGCAGTTCATCGTCCAGCTCGCCAATCGACCCGGCGCCCTGGCCTCGCTGTCCGAGGCGCTGGCCGCGCGCAACGTGGACCTGCGCGCGATCGGAGGCGGAGGCATCGGCGAGATGGGCCACATCATCCTGACCACTGCGGACGACGACGCGACCCGGGCTGTCCTCCAGGACGGCGGCTACACCTTCATCGAGGGCGAATCCATCCTCACCGAGGTGGACGACCGACCGGGCGGCATGGCCCGCGTGTCGCGGGCCCTGGCGGATGCCGGCATCAACGTCTACGGCCACCTGTTCCTCGGCCGCTGGGGCGACCGGGCGATGTTCGCCTTCGTGGTCGACGACCCGGAGCGCGCCCGGCCGATCCTGGAACGCTGACCGGCGCGAGCAGACCGGCCGAACAGCCAGGCCGATGACCGGCCCGCCGCCCGGAGCACCCTCCGGCCCGACCTCCGTCGAACGCCGTGTCGTCACCGTCCTCTTCGCCGACCTGGTCGGCTTCACCCCGCTGGGCGAGCGCCTCGACGCGGAGGACGTCGCGGCCATCCAGGACGCCTACTTCGGGGCAGTGCGCGAGACGATCGCCCGCCACGGCGGGCGCCTCGAGAAATTCATCGGCGACGCCGCGATGGCCGTCTTCGGGCTGCCCCGCGGCCGCGACGACGACGCCGAGCGGGCGGTCCGCTCCGGGCTCGCCCTGGTCGGCGCCGTGGAGCGGCTGGGCGCCGAACTGGGCCTCGCAGAGGACGAGCTGCGCCTCCGGGTCGGCATCGAGAGTGGCGAGGTCGTCGCCGCCGAAGGCGGGCCGGACGAGGGACGGGTCACGGGCGACACGGTCAACACCGCCGCCCGGCTGCAGGCCGCCGCCCCTCCCGGCGGGGTCCTGCTCGGCGAGGGAGCCGCCCTGGCCGCCGCGACCGCCATCGAGCTGGAGGCGCAGCCGCCGCTCGCCCTGAAGGGCAAGGCTCAGCCCGTCCGGGCCGCGCTCGCCCGGTCCGTCCGCCCGGAGCCGTCCCGGGCGGCCGCGATGGGTGCGCTCCGGGCCCCGATGGTCGGCCGCGAAGCCGAGATGGCGCAGCTCCAGGAGGCGCTGGACCACGCCCGCGACGGGGGCAGCGCGACGTGTCTCGTCGTCGCAGCACCCGGCACGGGCAAGAGCCGGCTGGTGGCCGAGTTCCTGGCCGGCCTGGACGTGCCGGTCTCCGGCCTGGACGTGCCGGTCTGGACGACGCGCGTGCGCGCCGGGTCGGGCGCGTCGCTGGAGCCGCTCGCCGGGCTCGCCCGGGCAGCGACTGGTGGGCAGGCTGCCCCAGCTACGGAGGCACGCCTGCGCGCCGCCGGGGTCCCAGCCGCTCGAAGCGCCGTCCTGGCCGCCGATATCGCCGCCCTTGCGGGGGCCGTCGGGGCGAGCGGCAGCGATGCGGCGGGCGAGCGGGAGGCGCGGCACGCCGCCTGGATCGAGGCCCTCGACGGCCTCACCGGCGGCCGCCCGGTCGTCTGGGTCGTCGAGGACGTCCATTGGGCCGGCGGGGACGTGCTGGCCTTCCTCGACCGGGCCACCCGGGCGGCCGCCCCCTTCGGCCGGCTGGTCATCGCCACGGCCCGGCCGGGGATCCTCGAACGGCTGGCCGACTGGGCCCTCGAAGATGGCGACGTGCGGCGTTTGGTGATGGAGCTGGCGCCCCTGCCACCGACCCGGGCCGCCGAGCTCGTGGACCGCCTCGTCGGGCCCGTCCTGCCGCCCGACCTCGAGGCCGAGATCGCCCGGCTCTCGGACGGCAACCCCCTCTTCATCGAGGAGCTGCTGCGCACCTGGGTGGGGGTCGGCCGGCTGGTCCGGGACGGCGAGGCCTGGCGCCTCGCTGGGGCGCCCGACGCCGTCCGCCTGCCGACGACCGTGCAGGCCATCTACGGGGCCCAGCTCGACGACCTGCCGCCCTCGGAACGGCTCCTCGTCCGCCGGGCCTCGGTGGCCGGACGGCGCTTCCCGACCGCGGCGCTCGAGCCCCTCGCCGTCCCCGACGCGGTGCGGGCAGTGGCCGGCCTGCACGACCGGGCCATCCTCAAGGGCCCCCTCCAGGACGACGCCGCCGGGGAGAGCTGGAGCTACCGGCACGCGCTGCTCCGGGACGTCGGCTACGCCAGCCTCGGCCGGGCCGAGCGGGCCCGCCTCCACGTCCGCCTCGCCCGCTGGCTGGAGAGCGTCGCCGGCGAGGGGGTGGACCGCCTCGCAGAACAGATCGGCGGCCACTACGAGTCCGCCCTCGCGGCCGCGCCCGCCCTGGCCCGGGAGGTCGACGACGGCCTCGAGCGCGCCGGGGCCGCCCGCCTGGGCGCCGACTGGCTCGAGAAGGCCGCCGTGGCCGCGCTGGGTCTCTCGGCCGTCGACGCCACCATCGACCTGCTGGGCCGGGCGCTGGCCCTGACCGAGCCGTCCGGCGGCCCCGACGCCGCCCGCCGCGAGCTGCTCCTCGGCGAAACGGTCGCCGCGGCCGGCGACATGGAGGCGGGCCTCGGCCACGCGCGGACTGCCCGGGACGGCTACCTCGCCGCGTTCCGTGCCGCCGACCCTGGCTCCAAGGCGTGGTCGAGCGCGCGTGACGGCTACAGCCGGGCCGCCGTCGCCCTGTCGCGGCTGGTCCGCGAACAGCTCCGCTTCGAGGAGGCCCGCGAGCTCGCGGCGGCCGCTCTCACCGTCGTCGGTGGGGACGACGATGTCGCCGGCGTCCGCCTCCAGCTCGCGGCCTCCATGGCCCGCTATTTCGTGACCGATCGCGCCGAGGACCTGTTGCCGGCGGCGCGCAAGGCGCTGGCGATCGCCCGGCGCGAGGGCGACGCCGAGTTGGAGCTGCTGGCCCTGGAGCAGCGGACCTTCGACGAGGACGCACCGATCGAGGCCTTCCTGGCTGCCTGGCAGGAGCTGGGCCAGCTCGCCGCGCGGGCCGGACGCTGGGAACAGGCCAGCCGCGCCCTGCGCACGCAGGGCATGGTGGCCACGGACCTGTCGCTCGACCCGCATCCGTTCTTCGACGCCGCCGCCGAGGTCGCCCTCGCCCACGGCCTCACCGAGGCCCTGGCCTGGACCGAATATGGGCGCACCGAGGTCGACTTCGGGGCGGGCGAGTGGGACCGCGCGTGGCTGAGCGGGCTGCGCGCCCTCGAGCTGGCCGAGGATGGCTCATACCACCGCATCGCCGTCCGGACCTGGCATGCCATCGTGCCCATCGCCGAGGCCCGGGGCCGGCGCGACGTCCTGGAACGGGCCCTGCGCTGGTATGTCGACCACGAGAGCTTCTTGCCCGACTCGCCCTACGGCCGGCTGTTGTATCGCTCGATGCGACTCCGCTTCGCCGCTGCCGGGTTGATCCCACCGTTCGAGCATGACGTCGATCCCCTGCTGGCCTCGTTCGAAGGCGACCTGAGCGGCGCGACCACGCTGGCGGCGGCCGACACGGTCGTCACGGCCTGGCTGCGCGACGCCCGGCTGGCCGCTGCGAGCGAAGCGCTGGCCCGGATGGAGGGCCCGGCCCATCGGACGCGCTTCCCGGACGTGCTCCCGGCGTGGCAGGTGCTGGCCGCCCGCCTGCTCGAGGCGGAGGGCGAGGGCCCGGTCGCGGTCGGTCTGGCCCGGTCGGCGCTGCCGGCCCTGCGGGCCTATCCGATGCCGCCCTGGACGGCCAGGGCGATCCGTGCCCTGGAGGCGGCCGGCGCGGCCACGGAGGAGGAGCTGGCCGAGGCCGCCGCCATCGAGGCGCGCCTGCGCGGGGCCGCCTGACGGTCAGCCGGCGGCCAGGTCGCGGGCGCGGCGCAGGACCGCCTCGAACATCGGCGCCGTCAGGCGTCCGGTGAACGTGTTCTGCTGGCTCGGGTGGAAGGCCCCCAGGAGCGCGTAGGGACCGACCTGCACCTCGGCCCCGTGGCCGAAGCGCGGCCGCGGCCGGGGCAGCTCGTGGCCGAGGCCGGCCAGGGCGCGCAGCGCACCGTCCCAGCCGAAGGCGCCGAGGCCGACGATGACCCGCACCCGCTCGAGCAGCGCCAGTTCTCGGACCAGGTAGGGCAGGCATCGGTCGCGCTCGGATGGGGTGGGCTTGTTGGCGGGCGGCGCACAGCGCACGACGGCGCTGATGTAGGCGTCGGTGAGGCGCAGGCCGTCGCCGCGGTCGCGGGCGGTCGGGCTGCTCGACAGGCCGACGGCATGCAGCGCGGCGTAGAGGAAGTCACCCGACCCGTCGCCCGTGAACATCCGCCCGGTGCGGTTGCTGCCGTGGGCGCCCGGAGCCAGGCCGACGAGCACGATGCGCGCGTCGGGATCGCCGAAGCCCGGCACCGGCCGCGCCCAGTACTCGCGGTCGCGGAAGCGGGCCACCTTCTCCCGGCCGACCCGCTCGCGCCAGGCGACGAGGCGCGGGCAGCGCCGGCACTCGATGAGCTCGGCGTTGAGCTGGGCGAGGGTCAGTGCAGCAGCTCGGCGAGGGCGGTGCTGAGACGGGCCCGGGCATCCGACGAACCCCGGAACTCGTTGAGCGGGTCGGGGTCAAGGGGGAGCTCTGCGACGGCCCCGTGGCGGCGGATGTAGGCGACCGGCCGGACGACCCCTTCGGCGTCGCCCTCGAGGACGATCGCGGCCCCGTCCCGGCCGGAGCCGTCGACGAAGTCCTGGAGCGGCCGGATGCCCTCGTCGTAGGGTCCCTCGTCGCCGATCAGCACGACCCGGGCGAGATAGCCCTTCTGGTTCCACAGCTCGGGCGCGTCGGTGGCCTCCTCGAGCAGGTAGCCGACGACGTCCCGGGGCGCCACGGGGGGCCGGGCTGCGGGGATACCGAAGTGGCGTTCGGCGATCTCGCGGGCGAGGATGACCGCGTTCGAGCGAGTGCCGTGGACCGCGCCGGTCCCACCGACGCCATTCTTCTTCAACCCCGGCGCGCCCTGGTTGATCGTGCCCGCGAAGTAGATGCCGGGCAACGAGGCGCTTTCCCAGAAGGCCGTCTGGGCCGGCAGCCGGCTCCGCCCGAACGTGGCGACGCCGAGCGCGGGGAGGTCCCGCAGCGGCGCCGTGAAGCCGGTCGCGGCGATGACCTCATCGGCCTCGATGGCCAGGTCCATGCCCCCGTCGCTGGCCCGGGTCCTGACCCGCAGGGCCCCGCCGGCCGGTTCGACGCCCTCGATCGAGGCGTTGAGGATGTGCACGGCGCCGCCCATGAAGCGGTCCTCGACGGGCTGCACGTAGCGGGCCCGGACGCCCGCCAGCGAGTGCTGCTCGACCGACAGCTTGGCCGGACGGGGCGAGGCCAGCACGATCCGGCTGGCCCACTGGAGCAGCCCGCTGGCCAGCTCGAAGGCCGAGTTCTCCTTGCCGATGATGAAGAGCCGCTTGCCCGCGTACGAGGCAGGCTCGCGGGTGTCGACGTAATGCTTGACCAGCTCCCGCCCGGGCATCTCGGGCGTGAACGGCTCGGCCACCCCGACGGCGAAGACGACGAAGGGAGCCCGGTACTCGCCGTCGCTCGTCTCGAGGACGAAACGGCCGCCCTCCTGGCGCGTGGCCTCCCAGCGGCAGCCATAGCGGATGGGCAGCGCCGTCCGGCGCACGAACTCAGCGAGCTGGGCCTCCATCTCGGGACGCGAAGGGAACTCGGAGGTGCCGTCCATGAACTCGGGCTGGATGGCGCGATGGGACGCCTCCTCGCCGAGGAGGCTGTTCCAGTCGTACCGCTCGTAGGCGCGCGTCCCGCGTGGCACGGGCGCATAGGGCTTCGTCCAGGACAGGAGCCGCTGGAAGAACGGGAAGTGGCGGAACATGCCGCCCGGGCTGTCGTCCGCGCTGATGAGCGCGTGGTCGACCCCCAGCCGGCGCAACGAATAGCTGGTCTGCAGGCCACCCGGCCCGCTGCCGACGACGATGAGGGGGTAGTCGCCGGGCGGGAACGGGCGCTCGGCTAGCGTCTCCATCGGATCGCGCCCCGCAGTCGGCGTGTCTGCTCCTGGAGCATCCGGTACATGACGTTGGGGTGGCGCATCAGGAAGTCCTGGAGCGCGGGACCGGCCAGGTTGACCACGCGGACGCGGCCCACGGCCACGACGTCGGCGCCGGGCAGTTCGCCCAGCAGGATGGCCGCCTCGCCGAAGTACGAGCCCCGGCGGAGGCGGGCCAATTCGGCGTCCCCGAGCCGGACCGAGACCTCGCCCTCGAGGACGACGAAGAAGCCGGTGCCCGAGAGTCCCTCGCGCAGGATGCGCTGGCCGTCCGCGTGCCACTCCTCCTCGAGCGTGTGGGCGATGCCCGCCAGCTCCGGGCGCCCCAGGTCGGCAAAGAGGGCGAGCCCGGCCAGCTCGTCGATCAGCTCTTCCGTGCCCGCCATCCGGACCTCCTAGTGACTGTGCTGTTCGCTGAACCGGCGGACCCGCAGGGCCAGTCCGCGGAGCAGGCTGTGGACGAGCTCGTGGTCGGCGTCGACGCGCCGGAAGAGATCCCAGGAGGCGAGCGCCAGGCACGTCGTGGGGCCGACGGCGAAGGCGCTGGCCATGCGCGGCATGCGGTCGATGACGGCCAGCTCGCCGAGGTACTCGCCGGGCCCCAGGCGGGCGAGCTCCTCGCCGCCCTTGACCACCCGCGCCGCGCCGCTGACGACGATGAAGAGGCCGGTGCCCACCTGGCCCTGGATGACGATGGCGTCGCCGTCTCCGAACTCGACCTCGGCGGCGAGATCGGCCAGGGCGGCCAGCGACGGCTGGGGCAGGCCCTCGAAGAGACTCACCCGGGCCAGCAGCCCGGCCTTCTGCTCGCTGGTCATGGTCACGCCGTCCACGATAGCAAGCCGGCGGGTCGGCCGGCGAGCCGGCGCCGGGACTCAGTCACCGTGATGGCCGCCCGAGCGGATCTCGAAGCGTGCGAAGCCACCGGTGAGCGGCGAGCGTTGGGCCATCACGGCCTCGACGCGAGCGCCCGGCGGTCCCGCCGCCAGGGCCGACTGGAGCCGGTCGAGGGACTCGACCAGCCCCTCCGCCATGACCGCGACCGAACCGTCCGACTCGTTGGCCACCCAACCGACCAGGTCGAGGCCGAGCGCCTCGCGCAGGACGAACCAGCGGAAGCCCACGCCCTGCACGTCGCCGACGACGCGGGCCTCCAGCCGCTCCGCGGCATGGCGGCGTTCGGACCCGGCCCCGCCGAGCATCAGGCAGCCCGCCGGCCGGCCGGCCAGGCCAGGAGCAGGCCGTCGACGACGAGCTCCGGGTTGGCGTAGGCCTCGACCGCCGCCGCCATGTCGTCCAGGCGGCCCATGACGGCGGCGGTGTCGCTGCGCGCCAGGCCGGTCGCGGCCCGCTCGAAGTCCTCGAGCAGGTCCGGATCCGCGATCTGCGTGCGTCCTCCGGCCACGGCGACGGCGAGGTCCCGAGCGACGCCGCGCCAGGCGGCGATGAGGGCCGCCGCGGCCCGCCGGCGTTCGGCCGGGCTGTTCGTGCGGGTGCGGGTCTCGGCCGTGCCGGGCTCCCCTTCCGGCAACGCCCGGTCGGCCGGCGCGGCAGCGGCCGCGAGGTCGGCCAGGGCCAGGGCGTCGGCGAGCAGCACCGGAACCGCCGCCAGGCGGACGTGGCGTGGCGCGGCCGCGAGGTCGAGGAGCGTCCTGGTCAGGCGCCCACGTACGACCAGGGCTTCGGGCGTGGCGGCGAGGGCGATGGCAACGCCTGGGCGCCCAGCGGCGGCACGGGCGATGCGGGCCCCTCGCGGCGCGTCGGCCAGCTCGCGCTCGGCCAGCAGCGCGGCGATGACGCGGGCATCGACGGGGCCCAGGCGGAGCCGGGTGCAACGGCTGCGGACGGTCTCCAGGAGGACCGCCTCGTCGTCAGCGCAGAGGACGATGACCGCGCTCGCGGGCGGCTCCTCGAGGGTCTTGAGCAGGGCGTTCTGGGCATCGGGATTGAGCCGATGTGCCGACTCCACCATGGCCACCCGGCAGCGGCCCTCCATGGGCAGCAGGGCCAGGTCGGTCAGTAGCCCCCGGGCGCCGTCGATGCGGACCTGGCCACCCGGCCCGCTGGGGGCGAGGCGGTGCACATCGGGGTGGTTGCCGTGGTCGACCTTGCGACAGGCCGCGCACGCGCGGCAGGGCCGCTCGGCCGGATCGGCGGCCAGGCAGAGCAGCCCGGCCGCGAGGTCGAGGGCCAGGGTCGTCTTGCCGACCCCGGCCGGGCCGACGACGAGGATGGCGGCCGGGCATCGCCCGGCGGCCAGCCAGGCCGCCACCCGGGCGAGGGCGGCCGGCTGGCCGCGGGTCCGGAAGCCGGCCGTCATCGTCTCAGGCGTCGGTGGGCGGAGCCTTGCGGGTCGTCCGCCGCTTCGGAGCGGCCTTGACGGGGGGCTCGGCGACCGGTTCGGCGGCGCCCGGTTCGACCGCCGAGGACGCGGCTTTACGGGTCACCCGGCGCTTCGGGCCGGCCTTGGCCGCCGCCTCGACGACCGGTTCGGCGGCGGCCGAGGGGGCCGCCGGGGCCGCCACCTTGCGCGTCACCCGGCGCTTCGGAGCCGAGGCTGCCACGGACTCGACCGGCGCGCTCGCGAGGGGAGCCGGCGGAGCGACGGGACGGGCGGCCGGCGCCTTGCGTGCCAGCTCGGCCCGGAGCAACTCCTCCAGCTCGGGCGGGACCTCGCTCCAGGGCTCGCCACCGCTGGTCGGCGGCGGCGCCTCCCGGAACGGCGGCCGGCTCGGCCGCGGGCCGCGATCCGGCCGTCCGGCGGGTTCCCGGCGGGGGCTCGGGGCGTTGAAGCTGCTGCCCCCGGTGCCGGAACGGCCGTAGCGCTCGCGATCGAGCGCCACCTGGTAGGCGCCGCCGCGGCCACGGCCGCGGCCACCGCGGCCACCGGGCGGCACGGGCCCGCGGCCACCGCCAGGCCGTCCAGCCTGCTGGCGCCGCTCGGCCAGGAGGTACTCGGGGATCTCGGGCTCGTCTTCGTAACCCTCGTCCTCCGCCACGGGCCCCTCAGCGGCCGGCGGCGTCGAGGCCGCTGGCGGTGTGGCCATGCCCCGCTGGCTGTCCCAGACGGAGCCGAACGCGCCGTGCTGGGGCGCTCGGGGGGCCACGTAGGCGACCCCTTCCTCATCCTCGGCCAGCTCGCCTTCGCCGACCGTCCCTGCCTCTGTCCCGGTCAGCTCGGGCTCGCTGCCCCGGCCGCGACCGCGACCGCGTCCACCACGGCGCCGTCGTCGACGCCGGCCCCCGGCCTCGCCCTCGGGGCCGCCTGCTTCGGCTTCCAGGTCCTCGGCCCCCAGGCCGGCCACCTCGGGCACCTCGGGCACGTCGGGCATCGGTGCCGCCGCCGTCGCCGCAGCCGCGCTGGCTGCGGCCTGCCTGGCGAGCGCGGCGCGGGAGAGCTTCTCGCCGGGCAGGACGAGCAGTTCGGTGCCCGTGGCCGTGCGCCGGCCGCCCTCGGCGGGGGCCTCGATGGTCGCCTCCGCCGCTCGGCCACGTCCGCCGCGCCGTCGGCGCGGGGCGCCCTCGGACTCCTTGTCGGGCACCTCGGTCATGGACAGGTCGTCGGCGGCGGCCACGCGGCGGCCGCTGCGCGAGGAGTCCTTTTCGACCTTGGCGATCTGGGTGATGTCGATGAACGTGTCGGCCACGTCCATGAGGTCGGAGCTGGTGTTGCCCCGGAAGCTGATGACCTCGACGCGCACACCCATCTGCTGGACCGCCCGGATGGCCGGCGCGAAGTCGCCATCGCCGGATACGACCACGGCGATGTCGAGGTTCTGGGCGGTGCGCATCATGTCGACGACCAGCTCGATGTCGAGGTTGGCCTTGACCTTGCCGTCGCCGTACTTGCGGATGTCCTTGCTCACCACCTTGTAGCCGCTGCGCGTCAGGAAGGCATGGAACTGGCGCTGGTTGTCGTTCTCCGGGTCGAGCCCTGTGTAGGCGTAGGCGCGCACGAAGTCGCGCCCCGCGCTGGCCGTCTTCAAGAGGGTCACGTAGTCGATGTCCACGCCGGCCGCCTTGGCCGCGTAGAAGATGTTCGCCACGTCCACGAAGACGGCGACGTTCTTGCTCACGCAAGTCTCCTATGGTGCGGACGGCACCAGGGCCGTCCGATCAGCGGCGCGTCCGACGCGCCGGTCCAGGGCCGGTCTCGAGGACCGGCCGACATTCAGGTGCGCAGCGCCCGCGAGGGCGCCAGTTCATGCACCATGCGGGGCGCCGCCTCGGCGAAGCCGTAGCGCTCCCAGTCCGCCCGATCGGCGGGATCGAGGGACTGGGGGGCCTCGACGGCCACACAACCCTTGTTCCGCGCCGAGCGGAGCACCGCCGCGACGAGCGCGTCGCGCACTCCGGTCGCCTCCGACCCCGGCTCGATGACGAGCAGGTCGATCGTGCCGACCAGGCCCCCCACGACCACCGAGGGCCGCAGCGACAGGACCGCTGCTCCGACGATGGCCCGGTACGCCTCGGCCACGAGGACCGCCGCGTGGGGCAGGTAGATCATCTGACGCAGCAGTTCCGCCCCTCCCAGGACGGCCTGCCCGTCGGCCAGCCGGAACGAGGTCCCGGCGGCGAGAAGCGCGCTGATGCGCTCCGCATCCGTGATCCGGGCATCTCGGACCTGGTAGCCCACGGCGTCATCCGTCCTTGGCGTAGATCGGCCTGCGCTCGCTGCGTCGCAGCGCCGGCGCCCGACGAGGGCCGATCCGCTGGGGATCCGCCCGGACGGACCGCGGAGCAGGTCGCGGAGCGACCGCCTCGCTCGAGCGCGCCGCACCGGGTGGTCCGCGACCCCACGCTGGGGCCGGGCCGCACACGCCCCGGGGCGCTCGGAACCGTCTTGCAATCGAGACGCCGTCCCCTAATATACGGCATCACACCCGTGACCACCCGGCCACGGTGTCCGCTGGACACGTTCTCAGATCGTCGCGCACCAGGGGAAGATGGGTCGCATCTGACGGCCCGGTGGTCACGCCTGCGGGCGGGCACCACCCCCGGGTGCCACAGACCGGACCGGAGACCGGCTCGTGCGTCCTGCCCGGCCAGGGACGGGGTCCGCGGATGGTGGAACAAGGAGGAGACTGGAAACGATGAAGCTCCGCAGATTCGGCGTGCTCATTGCCGCCGGAGCCATGGTGTTCTCGGCGTGCAGCGCCGGCGCATCCCCCACGCCTGCAGCCACGGCGACGGCCGGGGCGACCCCGACCGCGGCCCCCATCACCCTGTCCATCGGCACCGAGTTGCCGATGAGCGGTGGTGAGACCGCCAACGGCGTGCCCACCCAGAACGGCGTCAAGCTGGCCATCCAGCAGGCCAACGCGAACGGCACCGTGCCCGGCGTGACGCTCCAGCTCAACGGCCAGGACGACGCCGTCAACGGCGCCCACGACCCGGCCCAGGGCGGCAAGAACCTGACCGCGCTCGTCAACGACCCGACGGTCGTCGGCGAGGTCGGGCCCTTCAACTCGGGCGTCGCCCAGGTCGAGATCCCGATCAGCAACGCGGCCGGCCTGCTCATGTGCAGCCCCGCCAACACCAACACCAGCCTGACCTATCCGCCGGATGCGCTCCAGTACCGCACCACCAACCCGACCAAGATCAGCTACGTCCGACTCGCCGCCCCTGACAGCATCCAGGGCCCGGCCGGCGCGGATTACGTCTACGACGACCTCGGCGCCCACAGCGTCTACATCCTCGACGACACCGAGACCTTCGGCGTCGGCGTCGGAGACAGCTTCCAGGCCGAGTTCACGAAGAAGGGCGGCACCGTCGTCAAGCGCGACAGCGCCCCCAAGTCGACCACCGACTACGCCCCGCTCTTCACCGCTGTCGCCGGCCAGGCGCCCGCGGCCGTGTACCTCGCCGGGACCACCCCGTCGGGCATGGGCCTCGCGCTGAAGCAGGGCCGCACGGTCTCCGGTTTCGAGACCATCCCGTTCATGGGTCCTGACGGTGTCGCCGACCTCGGCGGCGCCACGACCCAGGGCTCCACGATCAACATCGCCGGCGCCGCGGCCGCCAACGTCTCTGGCACCGTCGCCGGTATCCACGACATCCCGAACGCCGCCCAGTTCAACACGGACTACAAGGCAGCCTTCGGCCAGGATCCGGGCGCCTACAGCGCCATCGCCTACGCCTGCGCGCAGGTGATCATCGCCGGCATCAACAAGGCGATCGCGGCCGGCACGACCGATCTGCCTGGCATCCGCGAGGCCGTCCGGGCCAACACGGTCGCCGCCGGCAACTCCTTCGACACCGTCATCGGCGCGGTCTCGTTCGACAAGAACGGCGACACCACGGCCCCCTACATGTCGTTCTACAAGGTCGACATGACCTTGAACAGCGGCGCTGGTGGCTGGGTCTGGGTGAAGCAGCAAGCCTTCACCGACCCGAACGCCTAACCCGTAGTCGATAGAGGCCGGGGAGCCCAGCTCCCCGGCCTCTTCATACCCCCTCTCATCGGTCCCAGCGAGGGAGATGTGCCAAGACCGTGAGAATCACCGTCCCGCCCACCCTGCGCCTCGCCCTGATCGTGGCGATCGCGCTCATCGCGGCGCTGCTGCTGCTGGGCATCCCCCAATTCGTCAACGCCATGACCCTGGGCGCCATCTACGCCCTCGTCGCCCTCGGCTACACGATGGTCTACGGGATCATCGAGCTGATCAACTTCGCCCACGGCGACGTGTTCATGGTCGGGGCCTTCGTCTCGATGTGGATCCTGACCGTGCCCATGGGCCTCCTCGACCGGCCCATCGACGACCCGGTGCGTCTTGGCGGGATCCTGCTCATCGTCGTCGTCGCGGTCATGCTCTTCATGGGCACCATCGGCGTGATCATCGAGCGTTTCGCCTACCGGCCCCTGCGCCACGCCCCGCGGCTGGCCCCCCTGATCACGGCCATCGGCGTCTCGTTCATCCTCCAGAACTTCATCCAGACCCTCTTCGGACCATCGCCCCACCCGACGCCCCAGATCTTCCCCCGGGTGACGCTGCTGACGGTCCCGAACTTCGACATCCTCGGACTGCACGTCGATGGCGGGGTGGTCCGCGCCCTCAACGTCACGATGGTCGTGGTCGCGGTGGTCCTCATGGCCGTGCTCCAGACCTTCGTCGCGCGGACGCGCCTGGGACGGGCGATGCGCTCCACCGCCCAGGACCGCGAGGCCGCCGAGCTGATGGGCGTCGACATCAACCAGACCATCGCCATCACCTTCTTCATCGCGGCCGCGCTGGCCGGAGCAGCCGGGGTCATCCAGGGCCTCTACTTCGGGAGCGTCCAGTTCAACCTCGGCTTCTACTCGGGCCTCTTCGCCTTCACGGCTGCGGTCCTGGGCGGCATCGGCAACACCGCTGGAGCCGCGGTGGGTGGTTTCGTCATCGCCTTCATCGCGGTCTTCTCGGCCAACCTGGGCATCTCGCGCTGGTCCGAGGTGGCCATCTTCGCCGTGCTCATCCTCGTCCTCGTCTTCCGCCCCAGCGGCCTGTTCGGGCAGGCGGTCGGAGAGCGGGCGTGAGAGCACGCTGGGGTCGGCTCCGGGCACTGGCCCGGGCGCATCGGTCGCTCACGGTCCTCGTCGTCTGGGCGATCATCGGCGTCGGCCTCCCCTTCCTCGTGCTCATCCCGCCCTTGAGCTGGTTCCAGCCCCAGAAGGTCTGGATCGACGGCTTCGCGTTCTCGGGTATCCAGATCCTGCTGGCCCTGGGCCTGAACATCGTGGTCGGCCTGGCCGGCCTGCTCGACCTGGGCTACGCGGCCTTCTTCGC
>JBIOIE010000008.1:0-17590 GCA_044449605.1 Candidatus Limnocylindrales bacterium
CGTAGAGGGCGGGGCCCCACGGGTTGGCCAGGGGCATGATGGCGGCGACCACGGTCGCCCCGGCCATCTCCGGCCAGCGCGGCGCCCGGCCGAGCACGGCGGCGAGGGCCGTGAGGCCGAGGATGACCGGGAGCAAGACGAACGAGCCGTGCGTGTTGGCCCACACGAGCGCGCCCAGGCCGGCCGCGACCCACAGCCAGCGGCGGGGCAGGCGATCGTGGAACCAGGCGTCGACGGCCAGGAGCGTCGTCGCGAGGTAGAGCAACTCCAGGATCTGGGGGCGGACACCCATCGAGACGAGTGTCCCCGCGAAGCCGACCGCGATCGTGGCCAGGACGGCGGTCCGCGAGACACTCCGCCGGCGAAGGCGGGCGACGACGAGGGCGAAGGCGCCGGCCACGACGAGGGCGGCGGCGATGCTCACCGCCATCGGCCCGAGCCCGTCATGGAGCGCCGCCATCGCCGCCTCGGTCAGCCACTCGTGGGCGACCCAGGCCGCACCTGCCGCCGTCCAGGAGTACACGTCGATGCCGCCGAGGAGGACGCCGTCGGCCAGGTGGCGGCCGTTGGCGAGGTGCCAGCCGTAGTCCGAG
The DNA here is from genome assembly GCA_044449605.1 of Candidatus Limnocylindrales bacterium. GTDB lineage: Bacteria > Chloroflexota > Limnocylindria > Limnocylindrales > CSP1-4 > CSP1-4. The sequence continues at coordinate 594 of JBIOIE010000008.1, forward strand.
TCGACGGCCGGCCGGAGGGCCAGGAAGGCGACGGCGACCAGCCCCAGCGCGAGCGCCAGGCGGCCCGGCCCGAAGCGGCCCTCGGTCACGGCTGGCAGCCGGCCGCGATCCGGAAGAGGCGCCCACCCGCGGTCGCCGGCAGCGCGACCTCTCCGAGGCAGGCACCCGTCGGCGGCGGTCCGGCGGCGTCGTCGAGCCAGAGCAGCCAGTGCGCGCCGAACGTCGCCCCCAGCCGAGTGATCGATGCTGCGTCCTCGGCGGGCCTGGCCAGCGCCGGAAGGTCGAGGGTCATCGATACCCACGTCGGGTGGTCGGTCACGATCGGCCCATCGAGGGCCGGCAGTGCGGCGCGCAAGTCGGCCATCCGCCCGGCCTCGGCGGTCGCACCGGCGGCGAGGAGGGTCACCGAAAGGGCGGCTATCGGAACGCTGAGCGCGAGCGTCGCGAGCGGGGCCAGCCAGGCGTTCTCACGGCTCCAGCCGCGCCACGCCCGCACCCGGGCGACGAGCGCATCCAGCCCCAGCGCAGTGGCCACGATGAGGGCGACCAGCAGGGGCCCGTCTGCATGCTGGAAGGTGCCCCACAGGGTGGCGACGGGGAAGACGACGCTGCTCACGGCGAAGGTGATCCCGCCTCCGATGAGCAGCGCTCGCAGCGGACTGCGGACGTGGAGGACCGGCGTCTTCCAGAGGACGACGAGGGCGACGAGCCCGACGATACCGACGGGTGCGCCGGCCACGAGCAGGACGTCGACGACGTCGTGGGCGAGGCCGGCGGCGATGTGTCCGAGGATGGTTCCCGGTCCCTGGGCCAGGAATGTCGCCAGCGACGGCCGCTGGGCGAAGGCGAAGATGTCCGTGTTCGACCTCAGCCAGGCGTTCTCGAGCGTCTGGCTCAGCCCGCCGCCGCCGAAGGTCAGGGCATCGCGGACGATCCAGGGCACGGCGACGAGGGCGCCGGCGAGCACCGGCCAGCGCAGCGCGCCGACGGCCGTCCGGCGCGACTCGAGCGCCAGCACGAGGTAGGCCAGGCCGAACCAGAGCGCTTCCTGGCGGCTCAGGTAGGCGAGCCCGAGGGCCAGCCCGAGCCCGATCCCCGCCCAGCGTCCCCCCTGGAGCGCCCGCGGCATCAGGGCGCAGCCGGCGACGACGAAGACCGTGAAGGGCACGAACGAGTCGGGCCCGGCCATCGCCGTGAGGAACGGCCCGAAGGCCGCCGCGACGATGCCGGCTCCCACGGCGACGACGGTCGCGCGGGTCCCGCCGAGCCCGTTGCGCGCGGCCGCGTCGCGGGCGATCCACCAGGTCAGCGGGGCGAGCGCTGCCCCGAGCAGGATGCTCGACGCCTGGGCCGCCGCGAACGTCGTGCCGGCCACGGCCATCGGCAGCGCCGCCAGGAGCCCGGGCAGCGGCTGCCAGATGTCGAACGCCGGCCGGGGCAGGATGTACGGCCCGCTGGCATAACTCCACACGGCGTCGCTGACCAGGCCGCGCCCCTCGACGAGGTTGCGCGCCACGCCCAGCACGTAGGCGCTCACCTCGGTGGGCGGGAAGGTCACCCGGCTGGCGGCGATGGCGCCGATGAGCAGGGCCAGCACGTAGAGGCCGACGGGCACGCGCCACGGGCGCACCCGGTTCACGGCGCGCAGCGCCGGTCGCCGGGCGCGAGGCAGACGGCGAAGAGCGCCCCGTCCGGGGTGATCAGGGTCGGGGATAGCCAGGTCTGGCCGAGCGTGTCGCCGTCGACGAAGGGCGCCAGGGAGGGCACGGCGTGGGCGCGCTCGACGACGAGCCAGCGCACGCCGTAGGCGCGCAGCACGTCCTCCACGACCGGTAGCGGGTCGTCCGGCGTGACCACCCCGCCGCGCCCGGCCAGGAACTCATAGGCGCCCGGATCAGAGCTCATCACCCGGTCGCCGGGTGGGATGGCCGCCAGGGCGTCGGCGATCGGCCCTCGGCCTGTCTCCTCGGCGTGCCAGGCTCCGGCAACCCGAACCGTCGCCGCCGCTCCGACCAGGACCGTGACCGCGACCGCGATGACCGTGAAGTTGCGGGTGGCCCGCGGCGCATCCCAGCCGGGCCGCCGCCCAGCGACCCAGCGGACGGCGCCACCGATGCCGACGATGGCCAGGACGTAGGCATGGGGGACGAGAGCGACGGCCGAGTGGAGGAACGTGCCGTTGGGGACGTGGACGGCGAAGAGGATGCCGCTGAAGGCGAAGAGGGCGAACGCGTAGACGATCCACGGCCCGAAGGCCGGATCGCGCCGGTGTTGCCAGGCGCCGACGAGGGTGAAGGGCGCAAGGAAGATCAGGAGCGGTACGGCCGCGAAGATGCCCACTGCGGCGGCCAGCCCACCCACGCGGCTGGCCAGGATCGGCCCGGCTCCCTGGGCCAGGAACGAGGACAGGGTCGTCTCGCCGCTGACGCTCCAGAGCTGGCCGTAGCTGGTGATCCACAGGATCCGCCCGCTGGCGGCCGATGGCGCGAGCGAGCCGAAGACGGCCAGCTGGCGCAGCCACCAGGGGGCCATGACGAGGACGAAGAGGCCGGCGCACGCGATCGCAGCGCGCCAGCCGATCGGACCGACGGCGCGCAGGCCGCTGACCCGCCAGAGACGGGCGCGCTCGGCCAGGAAGGCAAGCCCGAAGGGGATGCCCAGCAGCAACCCGTCGTTGCGGGCCAGGGTCGCGATCCCGACCACCAGCCCACCGAGGACGAAGGCCCGGCGGTCGCCCCGCAGGCCGCGCGCGCAGGCCCACAGGGCCAGGGCGCCGAGGGGCATGAACAGGGCGAAGTTGTCGGGCTGGGCGAGGAAGGGGATGAGCGCACCCGGGGCCACGGCCAGGATCCCGGCGGCGAGGGCCGGGCCACGTTCGAGGCCGGCGTCGCGGGCCAGCCACCAGGTGATCGGGGCGACGGTGGCGCCGATCAGCCAGAAGGGCAGGCCGCTGGCGAGGGCACCGTTGCCGAACAGGAGCAGGAAGGGCACCTGTACGAGCGACGCGAGCGGCATCCAATGGGCGTTCGAGGGTATGGGCAGCGCCGCGGTGGCCGGGAGGCGGCCCCCGACGTCGACGAAGTTCCAGATGTAGTCGACCGAGAAGCCCGAGCCGCCGGCCAGCGAGTGGGCGACGTTGACGTAGTAGAAGGCGTCGGGGTAGGCGGGGTCGGCGAAGACCGCCGCCGCGAGCCCACGTACAGCCAATGCCGCCAGGAAGAGCGCCAGCGGGATGCCCACCGAGCGCCAGTCTAGCAATGGCGGACGGGCCGCCGACCGTACCTTCGGGCCCCCCTGTGCACTATCCGGACGTTGCTAGGCTTGGCCCGTGACCGCGCTCCCGTTCGTGCGTGCCCTGGACTCCGGGCGCTTCCGGCTGCTCGTGGCCGGCCTCCTATTCGTGGTCGGCCTGCTCGGCCTTGGCGGCTACCTCGTCAGCCGGGCCTCCGAGCCTCTCGAGGTGGGCCAGTTCGGCATCGACTTCGCCGACTACCACGCCGCGGCGGTGCGGATCAGCCAGGGCATCTCGCCGTACGACCCGGTCATGCTCGCCGGACCTATCGCTGCCGAGGGCACCGATCGCTATCGCTACCCGCCACCCTTCGCCCAGCTGCTGCTGCCCCTTGCCGGCCTGCCCGTGCTGACGGCGACGTGGATCTGGCTGGCGATCCAGTCGGTCTGCCTGCTGGCCGCCACGTGGCTGGCCGGCACGGCTGCCGGGCTGCCACGCAGCGTGGAGCGGCTGCTGTGGTCGGGTGCGGCCGTGACCTGGTTCCTGCCCGACCTCGACGCGCTCTGGAAGGGCAACCTGTCGGGCGTGCAGACGCTCTTCGTGGCGTTGCTCTTGGCGCCCGCCGGCGCCGCCGGCGGGGCCGCCGCCGCCAACGGGCTCCTGAAGCTGACGCCGGCGGCCATGGCGCCGATCGCGCTCCTGCGCAGTCGGCGCGACGCGGTCGCCCTGGTCGTCGTCACGATCGCTGTCGTCGCGGCAAGCCTGCTCCTGGCTCCGCCGGCGGCCTGGAGCGACTACCTGACCGTGGTCGGCAACCTGTTGCGGGGCTCGGCCGACTACCCGGCCAACCTGGCCCCGGCGCAGCAACTCGGTGTCGTCCTGGGCCTCGGGGCGCCCTGGAGCGACGTGGTCCGTTTGGCAACGCTCGGGCTGGGGCTCGGCCTCCTCGGGCTCGGCCTGGTCTGGGCCAGGCGCCCGGGTGGCTGGCCGGGTGCCGCCACGGCCGGCGTGGCGGGCATGCTCCTCCTCCCGGCCGCGATCTGGTTCCACTACCTCGCCCTGTTGCTGCCCCTGGCCGTGTTCGCCTGGGCGCGCGCCACACGCCGTCAACGGGCCGCGCTGGCCATCGGAGGAGGGGCCGTCAGCGTCGGTGTGGCCTGGCTGCCGCTGGCCCTGGGCGGCGCCTTCGTGCTCGTGGGCGCGGCGCTGGTCGCCCTCCGGCCCGGGCCCCGAGCGTGAGGAACGCCCCGCTACCATGACCGTGATGGCCGATGCCCACGGCAGCGCGGACCGACCCAGCGTGACCATCGTGGTACCGGCCTATAACGAGGCCGAACGCATCGGGCCGGCCCTCGATGAGCTGTTCGGCTACCTCCGCCGCCGCGGCCTCGCCCGCGCCGGCGGCCGATCCTCGCTCGAGCTCGGACCATGGGACGTCCTCCTCGTCGACGACGGCAGCACGGACGAAACGGCGGCCCTTGTCACCGCCAGACCCGAGGCGGCTCCGGGCGCGGATGGCTCGCCGCCCCGTCTGACGCTCCTCCGCCGCCCCCATGCGGGCAAAGGGGCGGCGGTGCGCGCGGGCATGCTCGCCGCGACCGGCGACCTCGTCGTCTTCACCGACGCCGACATGGCCACCCCGCCCGACCAGATCCCCCTCCTGACCGATGCCCTGGCGACCCATGACGTCGCCCTCGGTAGCCGCGTCCAGCCCGATGGCAGCGACCGGCGCCGGACCCAGCCTGCCTACCGGCGCGTGCTCGGGCGTGCCTTCCGGGCTCTCGCGGCGGCCTGGGTCGCGACCGGGCCGGTGCCCGACACCCAGTGCGGCTTCAAGGGCTTCCGGGGCGACAGCGCCCGCGAGCTGTTCGGCCCCCAGCGCATCACCAGCATCGTCTTCGACGTCGAGATCATCCACCTCGCCCGGCGGCTGGGTCGGAGCGTGGCCATCGTCCCGGTCCAGTGGAGCGACCGGCACGGCTCGCGCATGCACGTGGGCCTCCGCCTCGCCGTGCGCGTGGGTTGGGACCTGCTGCGCATCCCGCTGCTGCACCGCCGGGTCCGCACCTGAGCGGCGGCCCGAGAACGATGCGCGAGCGCCTGGCCGGCACGTTCGGACTTCGCGTGCTCTGGGAGCCGCGCTTCCAGCTGCTGGCGGCCTCGATCCTGGCCGTCATCGCCGTGGCCTATCGGGCCCTCCAGTTCGTGCAGCTCTCGGGCCAGCCCCAGTTCGGCTACGACGTCTCGTTCTACTGGCTGGCCGCCCATCACCTCCTGACCGGGGTGCCCATCTACGACCCCGCCCAGCTGGCCGGAACGTACGTGCCCCAGGGCGGCGGCTTCTACCTCTACCCGCCGCTCCTGGCGGTGCTCTTCCTGCCCCTCGCCGCCACCTTCCCCGACGGTTACGGCACGGTGGCCTGGATCTGGTCGGGATTCGGGCTGCTGATCCTGCTCGCGGTCGTGGCCTGGATCGTTCGGACCGAGCGGATCGCCACCGGCCGTCACCAGGCCCTCCTGGTCCTTGCCGCCGTCCTGTCCTTCCCGCCGGTCGTGGCCGAGCTGGTCCTGGGCAACGTCCACATGGAGCTGCTCGGGCTGTTCGCGCTGGCCTGGTACGGCATGCGGCGGGGCGACCGGCCTGGCGAGGCGATCGCCGGGCTGGCCATCGCCCTGGCCGGCCTCGTCAAGGTGCTGCCCTTCCTGGTCCTGGTCTGGTTCATCGGCACCCGGCGCTGGCGAGCCGCGGCCTGGACCCTGGGGGGCGCGTTGGTGATGGCCGCCCTGACCCTGCCCGTGACCGGCCTCCAGCCCTGGCTGGACGTCCCGACCGTTCTCGCTAACCACGGCGCTCCCGCGGACGTCACCGACGCCCTCGCCCCGGCGGTCTGGCTGGGCGCCATGACCGGGCCGTTCCTGGCCCGCGTCATCGTCGTGGCTGTGGGCATCGCCGCGGTCGCCTGGGCAGCCCGCCGCCTGAGCGAACCGGCGAGCTACGCGCTCACCGTCGCAGCGGCGACGCTCATCGCGCCGTCGCTCTTCCACCATTACCTCTCGATGCTCGTGCTGCCCCTGCTCCTGGCCCTCGTGGCCAGCCGGCGGCGGGGCTGGATCGCGGTGGCCTACCTGGCGATGTGGGGCGGGCAGCAGCCGGCCCTCGGGGCGCTGGGCTGGCTGCTGAACCGGGCTCTCCCCGCGGCCGGGGCGCTGCTGGTGCCGGCGGGCCTGCTCCGCTGGGGGCGCCGCCGAGCCGGGACCGCACCCCCGGGACCGCCTGACTGAGCCGGTTGCGTCCGCAACGACCCCCGAGACCCAGTGCTATCCTCGGGCTCCCGATGACCAGCGCCCAGACGACCTCCGCGCCCGCCGACACCGACCCCGAGTGTCCATCGGTCGCCCGCCCGATCGCCTTCGACGCGATCGGCCGAGCGACCTGGGATCGCCTCTTCGCCGCCACGCCAGGGGCAACGTCGTTCAGCCGCTGGACCGTCCACCGCGCCTGGTGGGACGCCTACGGCGAGACCGCCCACGAGCAGTACCTGGCCGTGGCGGCCCGAGGCGATCCGGACACGATCGTCGGCATCGTGCCCCTCATGCACCGCCACGCGGTCGAGCCCGGCGACGCCGCCTCGGCCACCAGGCTGCGCCACCCCGACTTCGCCGCGACGAAGGTCCAGCCCGACGCCAAGGCCGTCTACTTCGCCGCCAGCTACCACACCGACTACGCGACGGTCCTGGCCGCCCCGGGCGACCTCGACGACGTCGCGGGGGCTCTCGTCGAGAACCTGGCCGGCGGCCCGGACCGCAGCCACGGCGACCGGGCCTGGGACGTGGTCGACCTGCGCCGCCTGCGCGACGACGATCCGGCGCTGCCGGCGCTCGAGCGTGCCTTCAGCGCGCGCGCCGACCGGGAGGGCTGGCGGGTCACCCGCGAGCAGGAAGACGTCTGCCCGGTCGTGACCGTGCCCGCCGGGGCGGGCTGGGAGGCCTACCTCGACACCCTGGACAAGAAGGCGCGCCACGAGATCCGGCGCAAGGTCCGCCGTACGGAGGCCGCCGGCGAGAACCTGTTCGAGCCGCTCGAGCCGACGCCGGCCGCCGTCGACGAGTTCATCGACCTGCACCAGGCCCGCTGGGGCGCCGAGGGCCTCTTCCCCGACACCGCTGGCGGCGCCCGCAGCCGGCGCTTCGTCCACCGCCTTGCCGAGCTGGAGGCCGCCGAGGGCCCGACCCGCCACCTGCAGCTGGGCCGCTTCCGGGTCGCCGGCCGGACGATCTTCGTCGGCATCGCCTTCGACGACGAGCGCGAGTTCCTCTTCTACAACGCCGGCCTCGACCCCGACGCGCGCGAGCTGTCGCCGGGCGTGACCGGCACCGCCGCCTACCTCCGCGACCGCCTCGCGGCCGGTTGCCGGCGCTTCGACTTCCTGCGCGGGGGCGAGGCCTACAAGTACGAGTGGGGCGCGGTCGACGAGCCCATCCACCGCCTCCTCGTGGAGCGGGTCGGATGACCGCACCGACGCTGAGCGACCCCTGCGCCGAGGTGCCGGAGCGGCGGCCGCTCCGTCCCGGCGAGCGCATCCGCGTCCTCCAGCTCCTGGCCACCGGCGGCAACGGCGGCGCGCAGGAACACGCTTGGTCGCTGGTGCAGGGCATGGCCATGGATCGCTACGACGTCGAGATCGTCTGCCTCAGTGACGGCCCCTCGGTGCGCCGCTTCGAGAAGGCCGGCTATCGGACGACGGTCATCGACGCGTCGGACGATCGGCAGGCCGTGGCCCGGCTGCTCGCCCTGATGCTGGAGCGGCCGCCCCAGGTCATCCACGAGCACATGTACCGGGCCGAGGTCGTCGGCACCCGGGCCGCCCTGGAGCTGGCGGAATGCGGGCTGCCCCGGCCCTACATCATCTCGACCGTCCATTCCAGCCGCGTGCGCAGCACCGAGGACCGGGAGCTGCTCTGCGCGCTGACCGTGCACATGGACCGGCTCATCGCTGTCAGCAAGGCGATCGTCGCGAAGATCGCCGCCGAGGGCCGTGTCGGGCCGCCGGTCGAGCTGATCTACAACGGCGTCGACCTCTCGCGCTACGACCGGACCGAGGCATGCTGCACGCTGCCCGAGGAATACGGGTTCCCGGAGGGCACCCCGATGGTCGGCGTCGTCGCCCGCCTCGAGCCCGAAAAGGGCCACGACACGCTTCTTGCCGCCTGGCCGCGGGTCCTGGCCCGCGTGCCGCAGGCGCGCCTGCTCATCGTCGGCGAGGGCAGCCGCTGCGACGCCCTCAAGGAGCAGGCCGAGGTGCTCGGGCTGATGGGCGACCCCTGTACGGGCCCGACGTGCGTCGGTACCCGCGGAGCGCGGCCCGGAGCCAAGGTCGTCTTCACCGGTCGTCGCGAAGACGTGCCCGCGGTCACGGCCGCCCTCGATGTTGCCGTCCTGCCCTCGTATCGGGAGGCCCTTGGGCTGGTGGTCCTGGAGGCGATGGCCCTCAGTCGCCCCGTCGTGGCCACGAACGTCGGGGGCATCCCCGAGATGATCGAGGACGAGCGCACCGGCCTGCTCGTTCCGGCGCACGACCCCGACGCGCTGGCCGCCGCCATCGTGCGCCTGTTGACAGACCACCCCCTGGCCGACACCCTCGCCCGGGCCGGCCACGATCTCGTCCACGAACGCTTCTGCGTGGAGCGCATGGTCCAGACCATCGAGACGCTCTACGACGAGGGTGCCGCGGCCGTCGCTTCCCGCTCTCCGGCGGCGGTCGGCCGGCTCTGATCGCGGCTCTCGGACGTTAGGGCCGAACGGGCGCCCAGGTCCGCTCGGCGAAGCCCCGTCGCCCGCCGGCCAGGGCGACCCGCGCGTGATAGCCGGCCAGGTCGTCGCGCATCCTCTGCTCGCTCTCGAAGAGCCGCACGACCTGGCTGCCATAGAGGGTCAGGCCGGCGGCCTTGCGTTCGAGGACAGCGCCGATGTCGGAGAAGCGCGGTTGCAGGGCGACGCCGGGCGGCAACGGTAGCGCCGGCAGGTCGCCGACGCCCTGGAAGTCGCGCCACCAGGCGTACGGGAAGTCCTCGTAGAAACTGACCCGGCCGACGAGATCGGGGCCGGGCATGACCCACTCGCGGCCTTCGTCGAGCAGCGCCACGCCGACCTCACGGCAGAGCTGGTGGTCCACGTGGCCGCCCACGGCGAGGGGCAGGTAGACCATCTGCGGCTCGAGGCGGAGGATCTCGCGGCGGAGCAGCTCATAGGGCGCCGGGTCGTCCTCGCGGACGGCCCCCAGAAGTTGCTCGTCGCCCACGTAGCCCCGGAAGACCGCATCGGGCAGGTCGAGCTGGATGAGCGAGACCTCCATGAAGTAGGCGTAGCGCTCGTCCTCGGCGCGTCTGATGGTCATCGCGTCGGCGGCGTCGAAGTCGATGGCCTCAGCGGAGCCCTGGCCGCCCACGGAGTCGGAAAGCGGGCGATCTGGCGTCTCGACGTTGGTCACGTTCGCGTTGCGCGACCAGGCGGCCCGCTGCCAGAACTGACGCGCTCGGGTCGTCGCGAACTCCTGGGTCACGGCGACCCGCTCGGGGTCCGCCGCCCACGGCGTGACGCCCGCGGGGACCGGCACGTCGGCCCCGATGTTGTCGCGCCGGAAGGCCTCCGTGCCGGGCCAGACCGCCTTGGAGCCGAAGCCCAGGGCCGCCCGCTGGTAGTCGCTCAACGCGTCGCCCTGGCGCGGCCCACCCGAGAACACGGAGATGATCGTGACGTTCTGGCCAAGCTCCCGGAGGCTGGCGATCAGCCCGCCGCAGGAGAGGGCCGCATCGTCCGGGTGGGGGGACACGAAGACGTGGGTCATCGCGCCGGAGGATAGCATCGGGGCGCGGCCGCGATGACCTCGCCGACCTTCCCGCCCCCATCGGCGCCGCGTCGGTGCCCCGCGTCACCGGACTTCCGTACGGTCCCCTGTCGGCGCCGAGCGATTCCCGTGTGCAGGCTGGCACCGAGTCCTATTGACGCCTCCGCGGACGGTAATACCGTGCCCGACAGGCGCTTCTGCCTCGCCGGCCACGACCCGCCCGACCGGCTCGACCCACCCGTGCGGTGGAGAACAGATCGGAAGGAGGTGATCCCCGAACATGACTCACGTTCACCTGTCGCTCCTGTCCCTGCTCGATCATGAGGAGGGCCAGGGCCTCGCCGAGTACGCACTCATCCTTGCACTTATCGCGGTCGTGGCCATCCTCGCGTTGCTCTTCCTGGGCACAGCGATCAGCACCATCCTTTCATCCATCGGCAACGTGATGTAGGGCTTCGAGCGTCCCAGCTCCGGTCGCCTTGCAAGCCTGGCCGGCGCAAGACCTCGCAACTCCGTGCCCACATAGCGGCCTCGTCGACGGGATCCCTGCCGGCGTCGCGCAGGAGCGCTTTTCCCCCTTCTTGCTGCGCACCCCAGCGGGGCGCAGCGTGCCCCGGACATCCCCACGCAACCCCTTGTTGGCGCTGGCCCCGGGCGGCAGAATGTGCGGGCAGGAGGGAGCTACGGTGGTCCGACGCGTCGTCCGCCGGAATGGCCGGGTCTTTGCCCGGATCGTGGCCACCCTGGCCGTTGCGGCCCTGGCCCTGGCGATGCCTGCGGCAGTCGCGGCGGATGTGGCCGGCGGCTGCACCCTGACCGGCACCTCCACCTCGGGCGGGCCGATCGACCTGACCTCGACCCCGACCTGGCACATCCTCAAGGGCGACAGCATCTCCGGCACGGCCACGGCGCCGACCACCCAGTGGCATGCGGCCGTGGCCGCGTCGCTGCTGGGGCTCGGCATCCCCATCGCCTCCGGGCAGTCGGAGGGGGCGACCCACGCCGCCTCGGACTCCTACGACATCGCGGCGATCGCGGCGCTCGGCCGCGTCTTTGTCATCAGCGGCTCGTCGACCGGTCCCCATGGCGGCTGCTCGGGTCAGGTCCAGGTCGTCATCGACGACGTCAACCCGTTGCTGACGGTGATGGGCGGCGGGGGGCTGGCCGGTGTGGTCCTCGGTCTCCTCGGACTCGCCTGGGCCTCCCGTCGGCCCTCCAGCGCGCCGCGCATGGTCATGGCCCTGTCGAGCGGCACGCTCATCGGGGCGGGCAGCGCGCTCGTCCTCCAGCAGGTCTTCGCCGGCGGGTCACCGGGCAGCTTCGGAAGCTCGGCCTTCGCCGACGCCGTGATCGCCCCGGCGCAGCTTTCGCTCGACCCGGCGGTCCTCATCCAGAGCGCCCTCGTGACGCTGATCGTCGTCGTCCTGCTGCCCTTCCCGGCCGAGTTGTTCAACCGGACCCTGGAGGAGAACCTGGACCGGATCCGGGCCGGCCTCCGCCGTCTGCCATTCAGCGGGCGGATGGTCGGTGCGGCATCGGCCCCAGGGGCGCCGGAGCCCGCGTCGTCCGGGCCGCTGCGCCTCATCGGGGCCACCGCGTTCGTGCTCGTGGCCGGGCTCCTCTACGGCCTGCTCGATCCCAGCTTCGGGCCCGACCAGCGCTCGCTGGTGACCTATGCCGGGCTCATCCTGGCGCTGCTCGCGGTGACCTGGGCGGCCGCCCTGCCCATCCGCGCCGCCCACCGGGCGGCCGGTGACCCCGGACGGTGGCACGCCGTAGGGGGCACGCTCCTCGTTGCCGCGGCATGCGTGCTCATCTCGCGGCTGGCCGGGTTCCTGCCGGGCTACCTCTACGGCCTGATCCTGGGCTACCGATTCGCCCGCCAGCTCGATGGCGCCGGCGAGGGTCGGGCGCGTGCCGTGGGCGCTATCTGGATGCTCGGCCTCGCGGCCGTGGCCTGGTTCACGCTGGGCGCGGTGCGCAGCCTGGGCATCGAGGGCACGCCGGCCGCCACGATCGCCGAGTCCGTCCTCGCGGCTCTCGTCGTGGCCGGCATCGAGGGCGTGGTCTTCGGTCTCCTGCCCCTCCGCTTCCTGCACGGCGAGCCCATCTTCCGCTGGCACAAGTGGCTCTGGGGCCTGCTCTACGCGGTCGGCCTGTTCGGCTTCGTCGCCGTCCTCATCAACCCGTCCGCTGGCGTCCTGGCGCCATCGACGCATACGTCGTTCCTGACGGCCGTCGGCCTCTTCGTGGCCTTCGGCCTGGCGTCGGTCCTATTCTGGGGGTACTTCCGGTTCCGCCCCGCAGCGAGCGCATCCTGAGCCGTAGGGCGCTTGTGGTGACCGGCCGCACCGTCGAAACGGGCCAGGAAGGGCCGCTGCTTGACGTTGCGCCGGAGCCGCGGTTACCGTGCATCTGCGCCCGACAGGCGCAGCACGGCAGGGAAGGAGGTGATCCCGCACATGACCCGATTCCAGACCTGGTTCGCGTCCCTGCTTCGTCGTGAGGAGGGGCAGGGCCTCGCCGAGTACGCTCTCATCCTGTCGCTTATCGCGATCGTCGCCATCCTCGCGCTGCTCTTCCTGGGCACCCAGATCAGCACGATCCTCTCGACCGTCGGCAACGCCGTCTAGTCGAGCCAACTCCTGAACACCAGAGCGGTGTCGGCCCCGGACGGGGTCGGCACCGCTCTTGTCGTCCTGGGCCCGACCGCCTCGACCGTCGACAGCCCGCCTAGCCCTCGAACCCGAAGCGGCCCAGCAGGGGCACGAAGACACAGGGCTCCAGCATGTCGGTCTCGAGGCGCTTGCCGACGCGCCTGACCACGACCAGCTCCTGGAGGTCCCGCCGGCCGACGGGCACCACGAGCCGGGCGCCGTCGGCCAGCTCGGCCAGCAGCGGCTCGGGTGGTTCTGGCGCGGCGGCCGCGACGAGGATGCCGGCGTACGGCGCTCCCGGCGGCCAGCCGGCACTGCCGTCGCCGAGGAGGACCTCGATCTCCTCGAAGCCGAGCTCCGCGAGTCGCTCCCGGGCCCCTGCCGCGAGGTCCGGGTCGCGCTCGATGCTGACGACGCGGGCGCCCATCCGCGCCAGCACGGCGGCCTGGTAGCCGGAACCCGTGCCGACCTCGAGCACCCGCGGCGGGGCATCGGGATGGATCGCCAGCCAGGCGGCGAGCGCGAGCGCTTCGGTCATCCGGGCGACCATGTAGGGCTGCGAGATCGTCTGACCCCCACCGATGCCGAGCGCCCCGTCCGCATAGGCGCGTTCGGCGAGCGCCGCGGGCACGAAGCGCTCACGAGGCACGGCGCCCATCGCCGCCAGGACGGCCCGATCGGCGATGCCGCGCCCAGCGAGTTGGCGGCTGACCATCTCCGCCCGGCGCTGCGCGAAGCGCTCGGGCCCATCGCCACGCTCGGCCCGATCGCGGCCGGGAAGGCGCATCGGAGCCGCCCGGGCCGGGCTCCGGCCTAGCTGGAGCCCGGCGACGGGCTGGCGGTCGGCTCGAGCGAGGGGCTCCCGGAGGCCCCCGGGCTCAGGGACGGCCCGGTCGTCGGGCTCGGGCTCGGCGCGGCCGTCACCACCGGTGTCGGGCTGGGCGTCGGCTGCGGGGTCAGCAGGCCGCCTCGCCCGGCCAGGAAGCCGTAGGCGAGGATGGCCACGAAGGTGAGGATGATCAAGCCGACCCAGACCTTCGAGAAGCGGTCGTCGACGTAGGGCAGCTGCTCGGCGCCCTGGGCCGCTGCCGGCGCGCCTGGCTTGGGCTCCACGACCGGAGCGGGCGCGCGGGCCTTCCCGGCGGCCGCTTCGGCGGCCTCCTCGAGAGCAGCCTGGTAGCGCGCCGCTTTCTCCTCGGCCTGGACGTCGCGGAACGCCTCGGGCTCGGGTGCCTCGGCCTCGTCGAGCGCCTCGCTGAGGGCCATCGCCTCGGCGGCGGCCATGTCGTCGGACGAGGGCGTCTCGTCCTCGTTGGCGGCTGCCGGCAGGACGGGCTCCTGCGGGTCCGGTGACTTGGGCTCGTCCATCTCCCGCGTAGTATGCCCAGCCGGTAGGCCCCCCGCACGCCCGAATCTGCGGCGATCTGCCCGGTCCGGCTCAGGATCGGCGGACGGCGGGCAGCATACCGGCCACGATGCCGGCCCCGACGGTGACCAGCCCGAAGCCGGTGATGACGAGGCCGGCCGGGACGGTCTCGGCGATGGCGCCGGAGGCGGCCATGGCCAGGGTCAGGGCCCCGAAGACGAGGCTCGAGCGGAAGGCCACCACACGGCCCATCATCCCCGGCGGCGTCAGCTCCGCGAAGAGCGTCTGGGTGGGGATCACGTAGACGAGGTTGGCGATGCCGTAGCCGAGCGACGCGGCGAGGGCCATGAAGAGGTTGCCGGTGGCGCCCAGGAGGGCGATCGAGACGCCCATCACGATCATGCCGACGACGATCAGGCGGCCCTTGCGGATGCGGGTGCCGATGGCGCCGACGGCCAGGCCGCCGACGAGATTGCCGACGCCGATGGCGGCCTCCAGGAGCGTGTAATTGGCCGGGTAGGCGATGATCGACCCGTCCAGGACGTCCCGGGCGTAGACCACGCCGAGGGCGATGGTCGCCCCGATGGAGACCTGGGCCACGGCGCTGATGAGGGTGTTCTGGTACATCGCGGGCTGGCTGCGCAGGAAGCGCCATCCGTCCTTCAGCTCCCGCCCGAAGCGGCGCAGGGCGCTGCCGGCAAGCGGGCCGGCCGGCTTCAGGATCCGCGGCACCGCGATGCCGAGGATGAGGATGGCGCTGATGAGGTAGCTCGCGGCGTCGACCCAGAAGGCCAGTCCGATGGAGGCGCCCAGGAAGGCCACGAAGGCCCCGGCCAGCGGGTAGCCGGCGATGTCGGCCAGCGTCTCGCCGGTCCAGGTCGCGCTATTGGCCGCCATCAGGTCCTCTTTGCGGACCATCCGCGGCACGGCGGCGGCTTTGGCCGGCCGGAAGAAGACGCTGACGGTGGTCACGGCGAAGACGAGCGGAAAGACCAGCCAGATCTCCCGGGCGGCCGCGAACGGGATGAGCAGCACGAGCCCGGCGCGGAGCAGGTCGCTGACGACCATCGTCCGGCGCAGGTCCCAGCGGTCCACGAAGGTGCCGGCGATGGGCGAGATGATGAGGTTCGGCAGGGCCGCGGTGAGGAAGACGAGAGCGGTCGCGAGAGGCGAATCGGTCGCCCCGAAGACGAGCACGGCCAGGGCGATCTGGTGCAGCCGGTCGCCGAAGAGGCTGATCGTCTGGCCGATCCAGAAGGCCGCGAAGCGGGCGTCGAGGGCCAACCGGACGTAGGGGTGCTCGGCGATCCGGACCGCCAGGGGCAGGGGCGGTGCGGTCGGAATGGCGGTCCGAGCCACGCCGGCGGCGGCCGACTCGGCGGTCTGGGTGACCGGCATCGCGCCCGCGCTCGTGCCCCCCAGCAAGACCGGCCGGTCGAGGGTGAAGACGCCGGCGGCGTAGATGGCCGCCTCGAGGCCGGTCCCGGCGACGAGGTCGCGGCCGGACACCGCGTTCGGCACCGGCCGAGCCAGGTGGACCGGGGCGATGGTCACGGCGCCGGCCTCGGGCTCCGGGCCGGTCGTCCGGGCCGCCCCGGCCGGCACCGACGGCCTGACCCCGCGGAGCATCGTGGCCAGGACGAAGAGGCCGAGGCCAGCGCTGATGAAGATGTCGCCCACGCTGGCGACGTTGCCCAGGAAGGGCAGGGGCACGGGGATGAGGTCCCCGAACGGCCCGGCCATGCGCAGGAACTGGAGGTCGAGAGTTTCCGGGAGCAGGACATGGAAGGTCGGCACGAGGTCGTGTGTCGAGAACCCGGCGAGGGCGAGCGAGGGACCCCAGACGGGCATCCAGCCGCCGTTGGCGACGATGGCCAGGCCGTTGGCGGCCACGCCGACGATGACGACGAGGATCCCCGGCAGCGCCCGGTTGTGCCAGAGGGCGGCGAGGAGCAGCGCGAACGCGGCCGCATAGAGCGGCAGGCGCAGCTCCGTCGCCGGCACGTAGCCGTAGCGAATGGCCAGCTCGGTCCCGAAGCGGAGCAGGACCGCCCCGAAGATCGCCGCCGGCCAGCGCAGTTCCGCGTCGAGGAGGCGACCGGGCCGCCCGCGCAAGAGCAGGGCGAGGATGAAGCCCAGGACGATCCCGGCGATCAGCACCCCGTCAGCCTAACGGAGCGAGGCTACCCACTTTCCGGTGCCGCGCCCTCGCCACCGGCGGCGCGCATCGCCGCCACCTGCGAGAGCAGCGGGATGGGCTGGGCGAGGGGTGGCCGGCCGGCCGCGGGTGCGTCGGCCATGTACCGCGTGCGCGCGAAGGCGTCGACCATCTGGGGGTCGAACTGGACGCCGGAGAACTTGCGCAGCTCGCCCATGGCCTGCTCGTAGCTGAGCGGCGTCATCCGGTAGGGCCGGGCTGCCGTCATGGCCTCGAAGGCGTCGGCGACGTGGAGGATGCGGGCCAGCCTGGGGATGTCCTGGCCGACCAGGTGGTCCGGGTAGCCGGAGCCGTTGTACCACTCGTGGTGGTGACGGATGAGAGGCAGCTCGGGCGCCAGGCGGGTGACGGGCTGGATGATCTCCTCGCCCAGGACCGGGTGCATGTTCATGATCGTGCGCTCTTCGCGGGTCAACTTCTCCGGCTTCAGCAGCACCGCGTCGGGCACGCCGATCTTGCCGATGTCGTGGAGCAGTGCGCCCCACTCCAGGGCCTCCAGCTCGTTCTCCGAGCAATTCATCTGGCGGCCGATCTCGAGCGAGATCTCCTGCACCCGGGCACTGTGGCCGGACGTGAACTTGTCCTTCTTGTCGACCGCCGCCGAGAGGCTCCGGATGGTCTGGGTGAACATGTCCCGGATCTCGACGACACGCGCATACGCGCCGCGCGTGGTGGCCAG